>CALWWT010000115.1 GCA_944385325.1 uncultured Clostridia bacterium
CCTTCATGCACACCGGCATCCGTGATGGTCATATCCCAGGTGTCGATGACCTCAACCTTATATTTGATTCCCTGCGGAAGGTTAAAGGTACGCTTGTTCGGACGTCCAAAACCGTAGTAATCCAGCATATACCGTGCCGGACCTCGGGTTTCTTCCGGTACACCGCAGGTATCGTCCCAGGAAAGCGGCTGGAATTTCAGACCGGCACCCGGTGTCTCGCAGAGAATCTGATGCAGGAAACGGATACGGGCTGGGCTTTCACCACGCAGCGGACCGCCGTGGCTCCACCAGAGTTTACCATTTGCTTCCGGAACATCATAAGTTTCGCCATGTCCTGCATAACCGCCGCGCAGCGAGCATTCCCAGAAACGACGAACCATCTCTTCCCCTGTGATATTGCCCCATCCACTTTCGATATTACCCTCATATGCAATCTCGTCCAGTACAACCGGCTTATGCCATTTCTGACGATACTGGTCAACTTCTTCCGCACACTTGTACAGGTCAATCCGCTGATAGGAAACATGAGTGATCCAGGGACGGTTGTGATCGTACGGCGTCATGCAGTGATGAATTCCGCGCAGATGACGGTATGGATCTTTTTCCACCAGAATGGATGCGTAACGTTCCCAGTCAGCAATTGTCTTGTCACGAAGCAGGTCATACTCATTGGCAAGGCTCCACCATACATTGTGATATGCTGCAAAACGGGCAACGCAGTATTTCCAGTAGAGATCGTCCTGATCTGCTGTCATATGGGAAAATCCCCAGCGGTCATAGGGATGCATGACAATCAGGTCAGCTTCCACGCCGAGATCACCGATAGCCTTGATGCATTTTTCAATCTGCTGGAAATGAGCGGGATTAAAACGGTAAAAGTCCCAGTTGTTGCCTTCGTGTACGCCAAACAACGCTGCCGGATTATTATAAGAAATATTGACAGGTGATGGACAGGGCGTACCCTCATACGGATAAGAAGTCGGCTCATGCAGGTTATCAATATAGTTCTTGGGGAAAACGCAGAAACGAATCTTGTTAAAGTATCCTTTGGAAAGCTCTTCAAGGGTCTTATTTACCAGTTCTTCTCCCTGTAAAGGCCAGACGTAAGCTGTCGTACCGACTGAAAAATAAGGAGTGCCATCTTCATAAACAAAATGGCAGCCGTTGACACGAACAGGACCATGATTCCCCTGTTCAGGCGCAGTTGCGGTAAATGAACCGGTAAAGGTCTCGTCAGAAAAACTGCCGGAAACAGTAAAAGTATAGGTTCCTTCGTAAGACGGCATAAAGCGTGCTTTATAAACGCCGTTTCCGTCATAGAAACCGTCAACTGTAACTGTTCCCTCCTTGCCGGTAAAGCTGGCGGTAATGGTATAATCGACAAACGGATTGCCATCCGATTTGCCTGGGCAAGTTACTTCAAATACGCCCCATCGCGGCGCGGTTGCTGGATAGGTACAGCTCATGATAAGTTAGCCTCCTTATAAAAGATTAGATTTGCTTACAATTTTTATTCGCCGAATACCTTTCGGTAATCTTCCTGGAATTTGACGATACCCTGATCGGTCAGCGGATGATGGGTCATCTGTTCAATAACCTTGTAAGGAACGGTCGCAATATCCGCACCGGCAAGTGCGCAGTCGGTGACATGAATCGGGTTGCGGACAGAAGCACAGATGATCTCGGTCTTGATCTCCGGGAAACGGGAAAACATTGCCGTGATCGTCTCAATCAGCTCGATACCCGGCTGAGAAATATCGTCCAGACGGCCAAGGAACGGGCTGACATAGGTTGCACCGGCACGAGCTGCCAGAAGCGCCTGGTTTGCCGAAAAGATCAGCGTGCAGTTGGTCGGGATACCTTCCGAAGACAGAACCTTAATTGCTTTCAGACCTTCAACCGTCATCGGGATTTTGACAACCATATGCTTGGGGTCAAGTGCGTAAATTGCACGGCCTTCCGCAATCATACCTTCGGCGTCTTCGGTCGTAGCCTTCACTTCACCGGAAATCGGGCCATCGACGATTTCGGCAATCTCTTTGAGGACGGTTGCGTAATCGCGGCCTTCTTTTGCAATCAGCGAAGGGTTGGTGGTAACACCGGCAATGACGCCCATATCATTGGCTTTACGGATTTCATCAATATTCGCGGTATCGATAAAAAATTTCATAATTACGGCTCCTTATACTGTCTTATCGGGTCAAAACACTTTTAACTGCCTGTTTCCAGCCATCATACCGTTTCTGACGGGTCTCATCCGTCATCGACGCGGTATAACGGGTACGCTGCTCTTTCTCATAAACCGACTTGTCCCAGATTCCCAGCGCAAAACCTGCTGCGTATGCCGCACCGATACCGGACAACTCTTCATTGTGCGGAACCGCAACCGGAATAGAAAGCATATCCGACTGGAACTGCATCAGGAAACGATCTTTGGTCGGACCGCCGTCTACCCGCAGTTCGGTGACCGGCATACCGGATTCCTGCTGCATCAGCAGGACAAGGTCAGTGATCTGATAGGCAATGCATTCTTCCGCTGCCTTAACGATCTCCGCCTTACCGGTGTTTCGGGTCATGCCACAAATGCACGCTTTCGCCTCACTGTCCCAATATGGCGCACCAAGTCCGGAAAACGCCGGAACAAGATAGGTTGTATCTTCCGGGTTAGCCTGCGCTGCCAGTTCACCCGATTCACGGGATGCGGTCAGCAGTTTGACATCGTCAACCAGCCATTTGATAACCGAACCGGTATAGTTGATATTCCCTTCCAGCACATAATTGACCTTACCGCCCATGCACCAGGCAAGCGAAGTGACAATTCCGGCATCAGAAAAAATCGGTTTCTCTCCGGTATTCATCATGACCGACGAACCGGTGCCAAAGGTTGCCTTGATCATACCGGGCGTCAGGCAGCCCTGACCAAACAGCGCGCCATGGCTGTCTCCGAGCACACCATGGATCGGAACCTTTTCAGGCAGATAACCATCCAGATCGGTATAACCATACAGTCCGTCTGAATCGGAAACTTTTGGAAGTGTATCCGGGTCAACGCCGAACAGCTTGCAGATATCTGCATCCCAGGAAAGAGTTCGGATGTTGAAAAGCTGGGTACGGGAAGCATTCGAGTAATCACATCTGAACTCCGCTCCTCCAGTCATTTTGAAGACCAGCCAGGAATCAATTGTTCCGCAGCAAAGTTTTCGCCCGGACAAATCACCGGCATTTTGCAGTACCCAGGCAATCTTTGCCGCTGAAAAATAAGGCGACAGACGCAGTCCGGTGCGCTCACGAACCATTTCAGCATGTTCCGAAAGCCCTTCGCAGATCTTCGCACCGCGTGCACATTGCCAGACAATCGCGTCATAAACCGGAAGTCCGCTTTCTCTGTCCCAGACAAGCGCCGTCTCCCGTTGGTTGCTGATGCCAATGCCGGCAATCTCACCACGGTCAATCCCGGTCTTTTCCACAACCGCCTTTACAACGCCTTTGGTATTCTCCCAGATCTCCATCGGGTCATGCGCGACCCAGCCGTTTTCAGAAATCTTCTGGGTATGCGGCAGGTCACTGCGTCCGACCAGACGGGCGGATTCATCAAACAAAAGCGCCTTGGTTCCCGATGTACTCTGGTCGATGGCAAGGATATATTTCATTGTGGAATCCGTCCTTTCCGGGTCAACCCAGCAGCTTTTTTGCCTCTGCAACAATACCGTCGCAGTTGAGATGATAGTAATCAAATACTTCACGGGAAGTTCCGGTAATAACAGGAGCGTCCGGAAGTCCCATGCAGGTAACTTTACGAGGTGCGTTTGCCGCGATCACCTGGCAAACCATCGAACCTAATCCACCGATGGTGGTATGTTCTTCAATGACGATCACTGCTTTTGCTGCATCTGCCGCCTTGATGACCGCTTCGGTATCCAGCGGTTTGACACAGTACATATCCAGTACGCCGGTGGAAATACCCTCGGCATTGAGGACTTCCGCTGCCTTGACAGCTGCCTCGACCATCTCGCCGCAGGCAATGATCGCAATGTCACTGCCTTCACCGAGAACGGTTGCCTTGTCCATCTCAAACGGGCAGTTATCTTCAGTATAAACATCCGGTACCGCATTGCGGCCGACACGGATATATGCAGGGTCATGATCCTGGTAAAGTGCTTCCATCAGCTTTCTTGTCTGGAAGCGGTCGGACGGCAGGTAAACCCGCATCCCGGGAATAGAAGCGATATCGGCAATATCCGTCGCCGAGTGATGGGTCATGCCAAGTGCGCCATAAGAAACGCCGCCGGAAATACCGATCAGCTTGACATTGGTATGCGAGTAGGCGCAGTCAACCTTGACCTGTTCCATACTTCTGGTGGAAAGGAAGCAGGCAGGCGATGCGGCGTAGGCTTTTTTGCCGCATTTGGCAAGACCGGCTGCAATCGAAACCAGGCTCTGTTCAGCAATGCCAACTTCTACAAACTGCTCAGTATATGTATCGGCAAACGGTGCAAGCGAAGCACTGCCGCGGGAATCGGAACAGAGGACAACAACGTCTTTATCCGCTTTCGCCTTTTCCATCAGGACTTCACAGATGACCTGTTTATTCGCAATCTTATTCATTTGCGGCGGCCTCCTTTTCTTTCAGTTCTGCCATACCCTGCTGATATTCCTCTTCGGTCGGAACCTTGTGATGCCAGCCTGCCTTATTCTCCATAAAGGATACGCCGCATCCCTTGGTGGTATTGGCGACGATCAGCGTGGGTTTACCCTTGACCGTTTTCGCTTCCTCAAATGCTGCGTCCAGTGCGTCTACGTCATTGCCGTCAACCGAAATAATATGCCAGCCAAAGGTTGCCCAGCGTTCTTCCTGGCTCTCCTGGTTCATGACATATTCGGTCGTGCCGGAGATTTGCAGACGGTTGCGGTCGATCACCGCGCAGAGGTTGTCCAGCTTATAATGTCCGCCAGCCATCGCGCCTTCCCATACACTGCCTTCCGCCAGTTCGCCGTCACCCATTACGACGTAAACCCGGTAATCACGCTTGTCCATCTTTCCGGCAATCGCCATACCGACGGCAACTGAAAGCCCGTGTCCAAGTGAACCGGAGTTCATTTCGATGCCGTTTACCTTATTATTGGGATGACCGATGTATTTGGAAAGATACTGAGAAACCGTCAGCAGGTCTTCCCGCGGGAAAAATCCCTTCTGACAGAGAACCGCATAAAGTGCCTCGACCGAATGCCCTTTGGATAAAACAAAACGGTCGTGATCCGGGTCATGGAAGTTTTCAGGAGTGACGTTCATCTGCTTATTGTACAAAACATTCAGGATATCGGTCACACTGAAGTCACCGCCGATATGCCCGGTCTTTGCCCGGTAGACCATATCCAATATATCCTGACGCAGACGATAGGAATTCGCTTTCAGATTCATAATCGCATTTCCTTTCTATCAATCGACCGTTTATTCGCCGCGCAGGTAAGCACGGATCTCCTCGTCATTGTCATCATACAGATCAGGCTTGATGCCGATGTACTTGCATGCTTCATACAGCCGTGCGACAACGTCGCCATGAATACCTGCACAGTGGTGGATGTAGGGACCTTCTACGATCTTGGTTTCCAGCTTCTTCCAGTTTTTAACCTCAACCCACAGGTAGGTACCCTTGGTATACGGACCGTCAATTCCCTTCGCGGTGCCCAGCAGCAGGCTGTATTCTCCATTATCTCCGTCAAAACGGCAGAGGGTCACTTCCCCATGCCTGCATTCAGCAGCGACAGCGCCCGGATGGTCAAATGCCAGCGGATAGGTCAGCTGCGGTTTTTCCTTTGCCAGCGACAGCGGCCAGGGACCGCAGTGCTGCAGCAGTTCAGCGTTGTCATTGGTAGGATGGCGGACCGTCCAGTCGGCAAAGAATACCGGATGCTCGTCCATACCGGCAGCCTGTACCAGCAGCGAGGTGATCGCGCCGTGTACGTCGGTTTCGCAGACAACCGGGAAACCTTCGTCAAACAGCAGCGAGTTTGCACAGCAAGGCATAACGCCCAGTTCATCCTGAAGTGCATTCCAGCACTGGATAACCGCGGCATTGCAGCCATACTTTTTCGCCATCGTCTCAATTGCGACCTTCATTGCCGCTACGTTATAAAGCTCTTCCTCAGTAACACGGATATCCATCTTCATCCGCATATAGGCAACACAAGCTTCAACCAGTGTTTTCTCCTCTTTTGCCTTGTTTACATTCTGTACCAGTTCGGTCATCGGAACGGGTGCGAGCTGAATATTGAACTTCTCCAGCAATTCTCCCTCATTGCACATCGTGCTCCAGAAATCAAACGGACGGGTGGAAATCTGCAAAATGCGGGTGTGGCGGAAGGTACGCACAATGTTGCAGACTGCCAGAAAGTCTTTTACGCCGCGCTCAAATTCCGGATCGGTCAGATTGCAGTTGGTCATGTAGGTGAACGGAATCCGGAACCGACGTAAAACCTTACCGGTCGCAAACAGACCGCACTGAGAGTCGCGCAGGCGGACGCCGTTTTCATCCGGACATTCATCTCTCGGACCCCACAGCAAAACCGGCAGCCCCATCTCTTTCGCCAGACGTGCAACCTCATACTCGGTACCAAAGTTGCCGTGCGGGAAAAAGAGTCCGTCAACCTTTTCTGCTTTAAACTTGGCAGCGATCGCAGGCAGGTCATTGTCGTCATACAAAAGACCTTCCTTGTTGATATCGGTGATGTCGACAAACTCGACGCCCAGCTCTTCCAAACGCTGCGCGGTCAGATTGCGGTATTCAATCGCGGCAGGAGCGGAAAAGATACTGCGACGGGTGGGTGCAAAGCCCAGCTTGATTTTTGCGGGAGTCATATCCATCTTCCTTTCATGACAGTTACATCTTTATAGATTGTCTTAACCGGTCAGGTACAGAATTGTACACTGTCCCGTTCAATAAACTCGGTACAGATCTGGGACTTGGTGACAAATTTATCGCCATTGCGGATCAGCTCAATCAGCCTGCGGACTGCGGTCCGTCCCATTTCCTGTTTAAATACCCGGATGGTCGTCAGTCCGGGTGTGGTGATACTGCAAAACGGCAGGTCATCGAATCCGATGATCGAAACGTCCTCCGGGATTTTCAGCCCATGGTCCTGCATTGCCTTCATCGCACCAAGTGCAATGATATCATTGTCGGCAACCAACGCACCCGGAAGCTTTATGCCTTCGGAAAGCAGCCGGTTCATAGCAATCCGGGCACCATCCATTGTCGGCGGAAGTGAAATGATCCCGCCTTCCGGCACATCAAGACCATGTGCTTTAAGCGCGCGATGGTATCCTTCCTGCCGGTAGAAAAAGTTCTTGATGGTGATCTCGCTGCTGAGATAACCAATTTGCTGATGTCCATGCGCAATCAGATATTCAGTTGCTGCACAGGTTGAATCGGTATTGCTGATCAATACCGAATTGAATCGGGTCTGTTCCAGCCAGTTGTCCAACACAACAACCGGTGCAAGCGCATCTTTGAACCGGGAAGCCTCACTTTCAGAAAGTTCGGTTGCAAGCAGCAGTATACCGCTGGTTGGATCAGTCAAAATTTCCTGCAAGCGCTCCTCATAGTCGGGTGCGCTGCGGTTGAGATTGCAGATCACCGTCTCAAAATCACCCAGCCTGCTTTCCAGTTCTACGCCTTCCATCAGTGCTGAAAAAAACGGCGTATCCGAAACGACCTGTCCGCTGTCCTTGTAAATCACAAAACGAATGCTGTGTACATTGCCGCCTTCAGACAGATAACCACACTGACGTGCGGCTTCCAGAATTTTCTCTGCTGTCTCACGGTTTACACCCTTTTTATTGTTCAGCGCGTTGGATACGGTGGCCGGTGAAAATCCGGTCAGCTCACTGATCTGTCGAATACTCGGTTTCAAAGCCGATTCCTCCTTCAACTTCAACTACATTATAAACCCGGTTTTAATATTTTGCAATAGGTTTATATAAATTTTAATATAAATTTTTATATTATGTTTTTGGACGTTTGGGACAAAAGATCTTTGTCAGCTCCCCATTTTTCTGAATTCCAGTGGCGTTTTTCCCTGAGAACGTTTAAATTGCCGGGAGAAATACGAAATGTTGGAATAACCGACCGCCAGCGCAATATCGCGAATGGACAAGTCTGTTGAGACCAGCAGTTCCCTTGCCTTTTTCATCCGTTCGGTCGTGATGTAATCGATCAGCGATACACCCGTGCGTTCCCGGAAGATATGAGACAGGTAATCCGGATTGAGATAAACCAGCGCCGCCAGTTCATTTCGCCCAAGCTCTTCGCTGATATGTTCCCGGATATACCGCCGCAGGATGCTGATCACATTCTGGGTATCTGCAAGGGTTTCTATTTCCTGTCTGGGAAGCTGAGCGAACACCCGACCCATCCAGTCTTTCATCCCATCCAGTGAACTGGTCGCCCTTGCTTTCTCGACCATCAGGTTCATTCCTGAAATGCCGCCCGGAAGCTGCCGGCGCAGATACTGACAGGTCAGATCGTATACATGACAGAGATATCGTCGGGTGACCACGCCTTTGCGTGCTGCACAGTCCAAAAGTTCACCAAGATCTTCCCAGTCAGCCTGTTCCCCAAGCAGCTGCTCCCACTCCCGCTCATTTTGGATCGATGTTTCTTCGTCCAGCGGAAAGTACACCGTATTATCATACAGAATATTGTCAGAAGCGTTGGCAAGCAGCTGTTCCGTTACCTTTCCGAACGCTTCGACCGGCACTGCATCCGCTGGGTAGACAGTCACTGCCATCGGCATCGCCTGCTGACAGCTGAACACGCAGTCGCCGCACAGGGCGGTAAACTGTTCCCAGCTGACCTGCTCGGCGTTGACCGCAACCAGGTAATGCCGTTCCATCAGTCTTGGAATCAATGGCAGCCCACGTTTATAAACATATCCGGATTGATTGGCCTGCCCATTGTCTGTTTTCATGCCATAGAAAATTTCTGCCAGAATATTTTTAAGCCCATATTCGGTCAGACCTTTTCCCCATTCCTTTTCGCTTTCTGTCTCTGCCCGCAGCTGGATTAAGGCAATATAAAAATTACCGTCAAGCTCCAGCCGATCAAGATGCAGCCGATTAACCTCCCGCATAATAATTTCCCGATCCGGCGCAAGCCTTCCATCCGCAATCCGGCCGATAAATTCTTCGCTGAGCTGGCTGAATGAATCATTCCAATATTCCGCCTGCTTAAGCTGATCGATCCGGCTGTAATTTTCCGCCGCTTTTTCGACTGCTTTTTTGAGAACACCGGTCAGTTCTTCCGGGTCAGCCGGTTTGAGAATATAATCGAAAGTCTCCAGACGGATCGCCTGGTTGGCGTAGCTGAAATTGGCATGGCTGGTCAGGAAAACGGTGACCAACTGGATATTTTGTTCACGCGTCCAGGATACCAGTTCCAAACCCGTCCCCTGCGGCATCTCAATATCACACAGTAAAATATCCACCGGTTTTTCACTCAGCTGTTTTTGTGCCTGACGCATGCTGTAAGCTGTCAGAACTTCATCTATTCCGAGCTTCTGCCAATCAATCATCTCACGAATCGCTTCAACCGCATAAATTTCATCATCAACAATCAGTATCTTCAATCTGCCATCATCCTTTCCGAAAATGAAAACAGGTTATCCACATGCTTTATTTATAGTTGCTGCTGCTCCGTTATATGCTCTGCCCTGTCAATAAACGGAAACAGAATATCACACTCCGCGCCAGCTCCTTCGCGGTTAGAAAAATGAAGCTCAGCACCTTCTCCAAACACCAATTTCAGCCGCCGGATGGTATTACTCAGACCAATATGGGTTCCATCACCCGGTTGGTAATCCTCCGCAGGACTCTCCGCCTCACGGGTCAGCCGTTTCAGCACCTCTGCCGGATAGCCGCGCCCGGTATCCCAAATACAGATATGCACCCTTCTTTCACTTCCCTGCCAATACTGTTTGGCGGTCAGATGGATCTCCATTGGCTCACCGGGCACTGTTTCATGTTTGACAGTATTTTCAATAAAGGTCTGAATCATCAGCGGCGGTACCAATGCGGTTTCCGTCTCAGGGTCAATTTCCAGTTCGCATTGCAAGGTGTTCGGATAGCGAAGTTCGGTCATGGAAAGGTAGTTGCGGATATGATCCAGTTCCATCTTTAAACTGACAAGCATCTGTGAATTCATCGTATAACGAAGATGGACGCTCAGTTCTTTGGCAAGCCGGCGGACCAGATCACTCTTTCCAAGCCCTGCCATGGAATAAATCGTATTGAGACAGTTGATGTAAAAATGTGGTGTGATCTGCTGCTTGAGATACTCCTGATAAATCTGCTGACGTTTGAGTTTCTGCTCATAAACCGATATCTTCAGCCGGCTGATTTCAGACGACATTTCATTAAATGAACGATTGACCTCCCAAAATTCACTGACCAGCGCCTGCTCACGAACCGTCGTTTCCAACTGTCCGTCACGGATCTTCCGAATGGCTTCCGAAAGCCGTTCCATCGGGCGGATAAACAGCTGCCGCATTGCTACAGAGAGCGCTGCCATCAGCAGAACCAGCAAAATACCTGCCAGTATAATAATATCGTACATGCCGCCCATCCCGTCCCGGATGCTGGCATCAGGAATCAGCGCAATCAGATAATAGGCACTGCCAAATCCCGGGCAGGCGACGGCAAGATAACGTCCATCCATTCCCACCATCGTATATTCCCTGGAAGCCTGTGCAGGATCGAGCCTGATATCTGATTCCACTTGATTTGACATCGGCCCAAACGTCTGGTGATTGAGATAAATAATGCCATCTTGTTCCAGACTGGACTCATGCAGCGGTTCAAGCAGATTGCAGGCATTGACCAGTGCACCAACGTAGGTTCCCTGATGATAGATCAGACGTATCAGATAATAGGAGGACCCAATCTGAAATGGAATCCAGTTTCCCGACGTATCCAGCTGAAGGGTCCCCTGCGTCAACGCATCCGGAAGCTGTTGTCTCAGCTGAATGGTTTCCTTTTCACTGATACGGGTCTGGGTGGAAGCGGTATATAAATCATATTCAGGATTATATAGGAAGAAACCATCGATCATCGAATGCGACGGCAATGTTTCCTGAATTTTGGTATGTTCACGGGTAAAAGCCGTATATCTCGTCAGCAGATCTTCACTGCTGATTTTTGGAAGGTCTTCGTCATTGTAAGCAAACCCGGACAAAAACTGCTGGGCATTATCAAGACTGTCTTTAATATAATCGCTGTATATTGACAAAGTCTTATGAGTCGTGATATACGTCTGTTCCCGCAGTGCCGAAAGGGCGTATCCGCTGTTAATAATAAACAGTGCTAATACTCCGGCTGCCACAACACCAATGAGCAGATATATATAAAACGCAAATGAATGCTGGTTTTTGTTCATCAATATCATCCTCTGAAATATTTATGCGAATTTTTATATAACGTTTTGCACATTTTATTTTAATAGAAATGGTAATATTTATATTTTTTATTATAACACGTTGAAATACAGGTTGTAAAGAAGAAAAATAAAATATTTTTGCAGGATTGAGAGAGAGACAATCGCAGAATTGTGCAAAAACATCGCAGGAATTTTATTTGTTTTGTTTGTATTTGTTGCTATAATATGAAGCGTACAAGAAACTCTTCTGAACGGTTTCCAAAATATTTAGCAGAAAGTGAGTGGAGCAAATCAAAATCAATTTTCTCAGCATCCGGTATGCTGACAGCCAGCTGCCGGTCAAAAACGGTTTTCAACTAAAATGACGGAGGTGCCATATGTCAAAAGAAAAAGTGACGCTAAAAAAAGTCAAAAAATTTATCCCGCTGTATGTCATGATGATTCCGGGACTTGCTTACCTGATCATCAACAACTACATGCCCATGCCCGGACTGGTTATTGCATTTAAAAACTATTCTGCCAAAAAAGGCATTTACGGAAGCCCCTGGTGCGGACTCGCAAACTTCAAGTACCTCTTTGTTACCGAAGACGCCTGGATCATTACCCGCAACACCATTCTTTATAACCTCGCGTTTATCGTCATCAACACGGTACTTTCCATTGCAGTCGCGATTATCCTCTCCGAACTGAATTCACGCTTCAAGAAATTCTATCAGTCAGCAATCCTGCTCCCGCACCTTCTTTCCACCGTTATCATTGCCTATCTGGTTTATGGCTTTTTGTGCGTGGATACCGGTTTTGTCAACTCTTCCATCCTTTCCGCGCTGGGCAAAGAACCGGTCATGTGGTACAGCGAGACCAAATACTGGCCTTTCATTCTGATTTTTGTTTCCGCCTGGAAGTCGGTCGGCTACAGCTGCATCGTCTATCTTGCAACCATCCTCGGATTTGACCGTGCTTATTATGAAGCCGCTACCATTGATGGATGCAGCAAATGGCAGCAGATCACCAAGATCACCATCCCGATGCTCAAGCCAACTATTATCATGCTGACCCTGATGTCTATCGGACGCATCTTCTACTCCGATTTCGGTCTGTTTTATCAGGTCCCGATGAACTCCGGTCTGCTGTTCCCGGTTACCCAGACGATCGATACCTATGTATTCCGCAGCCTGATTACACTGGGCAACGTTTCCATGTCCTCTGCTGCAGGTGTCTACCAGTCGCTGGTAGGTTTCGTCCTGGTTTTGGGTGCAAACCTTGCTGTACGCAAACTTGACCCTGAAAGCGCATTGTTCTGAGAAAGGAAGTGGCATTGTTATGAGAACCAAAGACGAAAAAATCTTTCAGCTGATCGGCAATATTATCATGTTGCTGGCTGCCCTGATGGCAATCATCCCGTTGATCCTGCTGCTCTCTTCCTCACTGACCGAAAACAACGCGCTGATCAAATACGGCTACCGGTTTATCCCGACCGTTTTCAGCACAGAAGCATATACCTACGTTTTCTCTACCGGCAACTCGGTTTTGCGTGCTTATTTTGTATCCTTCCTGCTGACAGCTGTCGGCACAGTCATTTCGCTTATTATCACGACCATGCTTGCCTATCCTCTTGCCAGACAGGGAATGCCTTTCAGAGGTGTGCTGACCTTTATCGTTTTCTTTACGATGCTGTTCAACGGCGGTCTGGTCCCGACCTACATCAACTATACCAACGTTTTCCACATCAAAAATACCTTCTGGGCAATCCTGATCCCTGGTCTTTTGATGAATGCCTACAACGTTCTGCTGACCAAATCCTATTTCTTCACAGGCGTTCCGTCCGAAATCCTGGAAGCTGCTTCGATTGACGGCGCATCCGAATTCAAAACCTTCCTTTCCATCGCGCTTCCGATGGCAAAACCGATCATCGCAACCATCGGTATGTTTGTCGGTATTGCTTACTGGAACGACTGGAGCAACTCCATCATCTACCTCACCCCCAGCGGCGGCAACCAGTGGTACTCCATCCAGGCGCTGCTTTATACGATGATGAACAACATCAATTACCTGTCCCAGAATGCACAGAACATCTCCGCCGCACAGGAAGGTCTGGCAACTATCCCTGCCGCTTCGGTCCGTATGGCAATGGCGGTTATGGGTGTACTTCCCATCGTCGTCATTTACCCTTTTATCCAGAATAACTTCGTCAAGGGTATCACCCTCGGCGGCGTCAAAGGATAATAACTCCCGTTCTCCTATATTAGAAAACCCCTGTGTATCTAATCCCATTCCGGGATGGATACACAGGGATTTTTGCTGTTCATTTAATAGCTTATTTCCAAATCTTGCGTGCCAGACCGTAAAGCCCAAGGGCAAGCCCGATACCTGCACTGATCGAGGCAAAAACAAACACCATTCTGACACCCGACGCAGCCAGAATCGCCGTTCCGATTGCGTTTCCAAAAATACCGCTGACGCCCAGCGTAACTGAAGAGAATGTCATAATCGCAGTGGAACGGACTTCATAATCTACAATCTGGTTCAGATATGCCATCGCCGCAGGCCAGATGACCGCAAAAGACAAGCCCTGCAAGACCTGTACCAATAACATAACCGTATAATTAGGTGCAATCGCAGTCAGCGAAAGACGCAGCAGATAAAACAGCCCAGCCAGTACAATCACCTTTTTAGCCGGTATTTTGCGCAGGATCGCCGCCATCAAAAACATTGCCGGAACTTCTGAAAGTGCGGTCAGCGCAAAAACAGTCCCGACTTCCCCAGAGCCGCCGCCAAGTTCCTGAGTCAAAACCGGTATAAAAGACGAAAAACAGGAAGTGCCCATAAACAGCAGAAAACTCATTACCAAAAGCAAAACATAGGCATGATTTTTCGTCAGACGGGAAATCGTTTCCGCTGTCGACAGACCATTTTTGCTTTCCGGTTTCTGTTCCTTTTCTTCACTGCTTTCGCGGTTTCTCCGGCATGGAACCGGTTCAAGTGTCACCGCGACCAAAATGCTCAGCAGTCCCAGCACCGCGCCGACCCAGCAGCGCACACCATGACCGTATACCGCCGTCAAAGCGCCCATCGCCTGCGCCGCAATCGCAAAGGCAAATGAACTGGAACCGCGGCTGATGCCGTAATTAAGACGCGGATGCAGATTGGTCAGTCCGATCACCCATGCATCCAATAAACCCGGCATCTGCACCATAAAAACGGTGAACAGCAGCATCGAAATCAGCGTCAGTACCGGCGAAAACAACAGCATCGGCATCAGCACCATCGTCGGAAGCGCGCAGATGGTCAGGACGATATAAACCCATTTATGCGGAATAAAGTTGTCGCATATGTAACCGGAAACCGGCTGCGCAATAAAGGACAGTACACTTGACGCGGTCATCATCGCTGTCGCTGTAGCAGATGAATATCCATAGTCGGTCAGCATGGTAACAATAAAACTGGAAAAAGCACAGTAACTCGCCCAGAACAGGGAGTGGACCAGTGTACTTTTGATTTGGATGGTCAGGTCTTCAGACAATAGTTGCTTCACGGCAAAGCTTCCTTTCGATACGGATTGTAGTCATCCGGCGGCAGGATAAATAAACCAGCTGGATGTTTTTTTCATTGTACCACAAACATCTTCATTTGTCTGCATTTTTTCAAAGATTGCGGATACGGTACGGGTATTATTTTGCCCTTATCTGCATAAAATCCGGTGCAGACATTTTTACACAAAGGAAGAAGGATGACAGATGGATTTTTTACCGGAAGGACGCATTTATCAAACGCAGGAAAACCGCGCTTCGATCTCCTCTCCTGCTGCTTTGCAGCAGGCAATGGAGGATGGCAGAATCCTTGAAGCAAAAGCTTACCTCTGTACCGGGAGCCACGATCTGATGGTATCACTCGGCTGTGGCACCGGCATTATTCCCCGGGAAGAAGCGGCTGTCGGCATACGGGAAGGGACTGTCCGGGATATTGCAATTATCTCTCGGGTCGGACATCCGGTCGGATTTATGGTGGAATCGGTCGGATTTGAAAACGGACGGGTCCGGGCAGTCCTTTCCCGCAGAAAAGCCCAGCAGATGTGCATCGACCAGTATACCGGAAAACTGGTCCCGGGAGATATCATCCCGGCAAGAATTACACGGCTGGAAAGTTTCGGTGCATTTGCAGACATCGGATGCGGACTGGCGGCTTTGATGCCGATCGATATGATGTCGGTTTCCCGCATTTCGCATCCTTCCCAGCGCTTTTACACGGGAGAAGACATTCTCTCGATTGTCAAAACTACAGAAAATGGACGGATTTCCCTTTCTCATAAAGAGTTGCTCGGCAGCTGGGAGGAAAACGCGGGTATGTTCCAGCCGGGTGAAACGGTCAGAGGTGTTGTACGGTCGGTGGAAGAGTACGGAATTTTCGTCGAGCTGACTCCTAATCTTGCCGGACTGGCAGAAAAAAAGCCGGGGATTGTCCCCGGCATGACGGTCAGTGTCTTCATTAAAAATATTATCCCGGAACGGATGAAAGTCAAACTGATCATTATAGAGGGATTCCAGGAAGAGGAAATTCCGTCACCCACTCCATACCGCATCACAGAAGGTCATCTTTCCAGCTGGATTTATTCCCCTGCCTGCTGCGGCAAAAAAATTGAAACGGTCTTCGATCAGGGCAGCCCCGTAACGACGTGAAGATTCTGTGCATGAAATGAGGTCAGAATTGCTGCGTTGTGCTCGGCATATCGTTCGCCGGTCCGGATGACCATCAGGCAGTCCGTCCGTCCTGCCGGTCCATCCGGACCGCCGGTTACCCTGTCGCTGTCTGCCATCAGCGCTGGAAAAAGCACTGGGGCAACTGCCATATTTCCGCCAGACATCCATGCCTGCCCTGCTGCTGTCCCATAATAGGATAGTGCTGTGGGACCCGGCACACCGCTGTCGGTTTCTCTCAGGCGCGGCTGGCGTATCTTAAGTGAGCGAATCCCATGCCCACGCTGCCGAAGCTGCCTTGCTGCCAGTTCCGCTTCATCGATATCCGCAAACCATGCGGTGATCTCTGCTGACAGTTGAATCACTCCCTTTTTATATCAATCGGTTATTTTATTTTCCCATCCAGGCGAAAGACATTCACCACCTTTCGCCTGAGTTAGTTTATGTCGAAAGATACCGGATTATACGATTTCGGGTTTTGGAAAATTGACCGAATAGTGCTGGCTTTTTTCGTCAAAATGTGGTATACTCAAATGAGTAATGGATTGTAAATGAGGTGTTTGGATTTGGATATTTCGGTCGGCGATGTCCTGGTTATGAAAAAAAATCACCCTTGCGGAGACAACCGGTTTCTCGTATTAAGGGTTGGTATGGATTTCAAAATGCGTTGTATGGGATGCGGTCATGAAATTATGATTCCCCGTTCCAAGGCAGAAAAAGGCATGCGTAAAATCGAAAAAAATCCGCCTGCCGCACAATCTTAACCAAGGGGAAGCTGAAGAATGCTGGATAGATTAAATCAGGTCGCTGAACACTATGAACAGCTGGAAGCTAGACTTTCCGTTCCCGGCTGCTCACCGGCTGAAATGGCCGCTATGATGAAAGAATACCGTTCGCTTACGCCGCTGTATGAAAAGATCTGCGCCTATAAAAAGGCGCTCGAAGATGCGGAAGAGTCCAGACAGATGCTGGAGGAAGAAAAAGACCACGAAATGAAGAGCTTTTTGCAGCAGACCTATGCGGATGCAACCGAAAAAGCGGCTCTTTTACGGGATGAAATCCAGATCCTGCTGCTGCCGCAGGACCCGCGCAACCAGAAAAATGTCATCATGGAGATCCGCGGCGGTGCCGGCGGCGAAGAAGCCGCACTTTTTGCCGGTACACTGAGCAGAATGTACAGTATGTATGCTGCCAGACAGGGCTGGAAAATGGAAGTAATTAACGCCAATCCCACCGAACTGGGCGGATATAAGGAAATCTCCTTTCCAATTGACGGTGAAGGCGCATTCTCCCGGCTGAAATTTGAATCGGGAGTCCACAGGGTTCAGCGTGTTCCCGAAACGGAAACGCAGGGACGTATCCATACCTCAACTGTTACCGTCGCGGTTTTGGCGGAAGCGGATGAGGTCGAACTGGAAATCGATCCGACCGAGCTGAAAATCGACACCTACCGTTCCAGCGGTGCCGGCGGACAGCATGTCAACAAGACAGAATCCGCAATCCGTATCACCCATCTGCCGACCGGTATGGTAGTAGAATGTCAGGACGAACGCAGCCAGTATAAAAACAAAGACCGCGCGATGAAAATCCTCCGTGCCCGGTTGCTGGACATAAAACAACGCGAACAGGATTCTGCAATCGCTGCCCAGCGTAAATCGCAGGTCGGTACCGGCGACCGTTCGGAACGAATCCGGACCTATAACTTCCCACAGGGTCGGGTCAGCGATCACCGCATCGGACTGACGCTGTATAAACTGGACAACTTTCTCAATGGAGATATGGACGAGCTGATCAACGCACTGATCAGTGACGCACAGGCTAAACTGCTCGCGCATCAGGAATGATATGGAAAAATCAGCTTGACACAGATATTCAAAAAGGACTGTAATGTAAATGGAAAAATGGAAAACCCAGGTTCTGCCGCCGGATGACGCAAATATCCGTCTGGCCGCAGAACTGCTGACACAGGGTGAAGTTGTCGGATTTCCGACTGAAACGGTGTACGGGCTTGCTGCAAACGCCTATAACCCGGATGCCGTGGCAAAAATCTTTGCCGCTAAAGGAAGACCGCAGGATAACCCGCTGATTGTGCATATCGCTTCAATGGAGATGCTTCCGCCGCTGGTTGATCACCCGCCTGCACTCGCTTTCCAGCTGGCAGAAAAATTCTGGCCGGGTCCGATGACGATGATCCTGCCGCGGTCAGGAAAAATTGGAGATGAAGTATCTGCCGGGCTGTCGACCGTCGGAATCCGCTTCCCTTCCAGCGAATCCGCTCAGAAGATGATCAAAGCCTGTGGGCTTCCGCTGGCTGCACCGAGCGGCAACCTTTCGGGACACCCTTCCCCTACCACTGCCGCGCATATGCTGCATGATATGGATGGACGTATTCCGATGATTATTGACGGCGGTGAATGCCAGGTCGGTTTGGAATCAACCGTTATCCAGGTAAAGGAAGACCGGGTAAGGCTGCTCAGACCGGGCGGAATTACCGTTGAAATGCTGGAAGAAATCTGTCCGGTGGAAATCGATGACGGCGTTTTGCAT
>CALWWT010000116.1 GCA_944385325.1 uncultured Clostridia bacterium
CAAACGGTACGGCTTTATCTATGTCAACCGCGGCAACTTTGACCTGAAAGACCTCAGAAGAATCCCGAAAAAATCCTTCTATTGGTATAAAAAGGTCATTGCATCTAACGGCAAAGACCTCGAAAACAACCTGTAAGCGTCATTTGCAGCGCGCCTGGAATGGAGAATTTCCATTCCAGGCGTGTTTCTTTCTGCCCGTCTACGATTCCTTTATCCGGGGTTCCGCAGCTTTACACGGCAGTTCCGGAGTGCTACAATAAATACAGGATCGGGCAGCGTTTTGTGTGCTGTCCGGACAGACGCAAAGGAGGAGCACCATGTCTGAAAAAGCTGCCGCTATTGTCAATCCAGCGATCACAGGAAAAGATGTGCTGATCACCGGCGGCGCCGGTTCGATCGGGTCGGAACTGGCGCGTCAGGTCTGCCGGCTGGCGCCGCGGTCACTGACCCTGCTGGATATCAATGAAAACGCACTGTATCTGCTGACACAGAGCCTTTCACGTCAATACAGGATGGCTGTGACGCCCGAGGTGATATCCATCCGCGACCGGGCGGCGGTCTTCCGGCTGTTTGACCGGCTGCGCCCACAGACGGTTATCCATGCGGCAGCACACAAGCATGTTCCTCTGATGGAACGAAATCCCGATCAGGCGGTAAAAAACAACATTTTCGGAACACGGAACCTGTTTGACGCCGCACAGCGGTACGGTGCCGAAAAAGTGGTGCTGATCTCATCCGACAAGGCAGTCCGTCCAAGCTCGGTGATGGGTGCCACCAAACAGTTCTGCGAACAGCTCTGTCTGGGGCGGAGCGGACCGGTTTTTACAGCCGTGCGGTTTGGCAACGTTTTAGACTCGGCAGGTTCCGTCATTCCGCTTTTTCGCCAGCAGCTGCGGGAGGAAGGGAAGATCCTGCTGACCGACCGGCGGATGACCCGGTACTTCATGTCCATCCCGCAGGCAGTCCGGCTGATCCTTGAGGCAGCTGCGGCAGACGAACGGGAAAAGATCTATATGCTGGATATGGGCAATCCGGTTCCAATCGAACAGATCGCGCTCAAGGTCATAAAAGAGGAAGGTTTTTCACCAGCGGAGGTTGAGATTGTGGAAACCGGCATCCGTCCGGGTGAAAAACTGCAAGAACTGCTGGCTGCCCCTTCCGAAACGTTCAGCCCGACCGGAATATCCGGGCTATTGTCCGCAAAAGCAGAACCGCTCTTTCCGGCTGATACATGCAAAAATCTGCTGAATAAGCTGGAATCTGCCGCAGAACTGGGCGATGCTCCCAAAATCCGCGCCCTGCTGGGATTATAAAACAACAGTTACAGGAATAAAACCAAAAAATATCAAATAAGTAATAGAAATCTGTCCATTTGTTTGATATAATATACTTATCAAACAGAAAGAAGGGATTTTCCATGGCTTTTGCTACAATTAACTTTTTCTCCAAATCACTGATGCGTACCGTTCCGATCAACGTCGTAGTTCCGACGGATAAAATCGTTTTCCCCGGAATGCCGGTCCCTGAAAAGAAACCGTTTAAAACACTGTATCTGCTGCACGGCGTACTGGGCAACTACACCGACTGGGTAAACGGCACCCGCATCCAGGCTCTCGCCAATGACAACAACCTCTGCGTTGTCATGCCCTCGGGCGACAATAAATTTTACTGTGACTCGGATATCTCGGGCGATAAATACGGCAAGTTCATTGCCGAAGACCTGGTAAACTTCACCCGTGACACCTTCCCGCTTTCCCATAATCGGGAAGATACCTTTATCGGCGGGCTTTCGATGGGCGGTTTCGGTTCGCTCGTCAACGGTCTGCGCCATCCGGAAATTTTCGGCTGCATCACTGCCCTTTCTTCCGCGCTGATCAAGGAAAAGATCCTGCACGCGGTCGAAGAACCCGGACATGATTTCTTTACCAAGCGCCAGTATGAAACGATGTTCGGCGTCGACAGGATTGAGGATTACAGCGGCTCGGTCAACGACTATGAAGCACTGGCAGATTCTCTGAAAGACGCGGAAGTCAAGCCCAAGATCTACATGGCGTGCGGTACCGAGGATTCGCTGTTTGACGCGAACGTCGCGTTTAAAGACCGGCTGATTGCCGATGGCTTTGACCTGACCTGGGAAGAAGGTCCCGGTGTACACAACTGGGCATTCTGGGACGCTTACATCGAAAAGGCGATCAACTGGCTGCCGCTGGGTGACACCGTCAAAGGCGTCAGCAGTGAAAATGTCGGTATCCCCGAAAGAAAAAGCAACTAACAAACTGTAACAAACAAAAGCCTCTGTCTCCTTCGCCTGCATACAGGCAAAAGGAAGACAGAGGCTTTTTGATCTCTTAACACCTGTCACCGGAACAGCTTCAGCTGGCTGTTCCGGTCAGATTTGACCATTTTGAAGAGGACACGTCCGCAATCTCCCGATACAATATCGGTAAATCCGGGGAATAGGCGGCGCAGCAGTTTTCAGCAGATCACCGTCCGGCAAGTTTCAGCTCAAAATAAGGGTCGTCCGCCCAGACCTGATACCCTTTCTGAACCCGCTCTTCCTCCGTCATTCCCGCGGTATCGCCGATGGTATCGCCGCGGTATATCCATGCCGGCGGAAGCGCTGCGCCCAGCGAAGCGAAATATCCGCGCATCGACTCGATACGGGATTCAAAGCCGGCATAATTCTTATTTTGTTCCGCACCGCATTTTTCCTGATAACCTGACAAAAAATTATGGTAACAGGCTGGTATATCCTGTTGTATCTTCTTCTTGACGCTCCCTGTGCAATGTGATACGATATGAGTTAGACAGAGTAAACCCGGTTTGTCATGGTAAACCGGCAGAGGAGGTAATCGACATGACACTTGCTGAACTGGCTGTCGGTCAGAAGGCAACCATTCAGACGGTCGGCGGTGAAGGACCGCTGCGTCTGCGTTTTCTGGATATGGGGCTGATTCCGCGCACCCAGGTTGCGGTGGTAAAAGTAGCTCCAATGGGCGACCCGATCGAGATCCGTATCCGCGGATACGAGCTGACCCTGCGCAAGGAAGATGCCGCTAAAATTGAAATCTCGCAGGAATAAGGTACTTTTCTGCCACCATATTTAAAATAGAGGAGGAATTCCCATGATATTTGCCCTTGCCGGAAACCAAAACTGCGGCAAGACCACCCTTTTCAACAGCATGACCGGCGCCAACCAGCATGTCGGCAATTTTCCGGGTGTGACCGTTGACCAGAAGATGGGTGACATCCGGGATGCAAAAGGCAGTTCAGTGGTAGACCTGCCCGGCATCTATTCCATCCGTCCCTACACCAGCGAGGAGATCGTCACCCGCGACTTTATCCTCAACGGCCATCCGGACGGGATCATCAACATCGTCGACGCGACCAATATTGAGCGCAACCTGTACCTGACCCTACAGCTTCTGGAACTGCGGATTCCAACGGTACTGGCACTGAATATGATGGACGAAGTCCGCGCAAACGGCGGCACGATCGATGTAAAAGGCTTGTCCAAACGGCTGGGCATACCGGTCATACCGATTTCAGCGGCAAAAAACGAAGGTGTGTCCGAGCTGGTGAGCAAAGCGGTCGATACCGCAAAGAATAAAGTCCTTCCGAAGGTGTTGGACTTCTGTCCGGACGGGCCGGTCCACCGCTGTATCCATTCCGTTTCCCATGTCATCGAAGACCACGCGCGCAGGGTTGGAATTTCCTCCCGGTTTGCCGCAACCAAGCTGATCGAAGGGGACGAACAGATCACCGAGCTGCTGGAGCTGGACGACAACGAGAAAGAACTGCTGGAGCACTCGATCGTCGAGATGGAACAGGAAACCGGGCTGGACCGCAACGCGGCATTGGCAGACATGCGGTACAGCTTTATCGAATCGGTGGTAGAAGATACGGTGATCAAATGTCACGAAAGCGCCGAGCACCAAAGAAGCGTCAAAATGGACGAGGTACTGACCGGTCGTTTTACCGCAATTCCGGTATTTATCGGCATTATGCTGCTGATCTTTTTCCTGACCTTCAACGTCATCGGCAGTTTTCTGAGCGATCTGCTGGCAGCCGGGATTGACTGGCTGACCGCGCTGGTCGACCAGGGATTGGCCGTTTATGGCATCAACCCGGTGGTACATAGCCTGGTCATTGACGGAATATTTGCCGGCGTTGGAAGCGTTCTTTCCTTTTTACCGATCATTGTCACGCTGTTTTTCTTCCTGTCCATTCTGGAGGATACCGGATATATGGCGCGTGTAGCATTTGTGATGGATAAACTGCTCCGTAAAATCGGTCTGTCAGGACGAAGCATCGTACCGATGCTGATCGGGTTCGGATGTACCGTGCCGGCAGTCATGGCAACCAGAACGCTTTCTTCCGACCGTGACCGCAAGATGACCATCATGCTGACGCCGTTCATGAGCTGTTCGGCAAAGATACCGATCTATGCGGTGTTTGCTGCTGCATTTTTCCCGTCTGCGGCGGCGCTGGTCATGATCGCGCTGTATTTCGGCGGAATGCTGGTGGGTGTTCTGGCGGCACTGATCATGAAAAAAACCGTCTTTTCCGGTAAACCGGTGCCGTTTGTCATGGAACTGCCCAACTACCGCTTCCCATCAGCCAAGTCGGTCGCGCTGCTTTTGTGGGATAAAGCGAAAGACTTTTTACAGCGTGCGTTTACCGTCATTTTCCTCGGTACAATCGTTATTTGGTTTTTACAGACCTTTGACACCCGGCTGAACGTTGTCACAGACAACGCAGACAGCCTGCTCGCTTCACTCGGTACACTGATCGCGCCGCTGCTGGCGCCGCTCGGAAACGGCGACTGGAGGGTGGCGACCGCGCTGCTGAGCGGATTTACTGCCAAGGAAGCCGTAGTATCCACGCTGGGTGTCCTTCTGGGCGTTGGTACGGCTGAACTGCCTGAAGCACTCCATTCGATGTTCAGTCCGCTCACAGCAGCCGCTTTCCTGGCATTTACGCTGCTGTACACTCCATGCGTCGCAGCGATCGCAACCATCAAAAACGAACTCGGTTCCGGCTGGAAGACCATCGGCGTTGTCATTATGCAGTGTGCAATTGCCTGGGCAGCCGGCACCCTCATTTACCAGCTCGGCAGCCTGCTGCTTTAATTGAACAGCAAAAAACAGAGCATATCTGACACAAACCGTGATCCAATATGCTCTGTTTTTTATGGCTTTTTGTCAATAGTTAAGGCAGGGTGCAAAGATATATGGTAACCTCTTATCTCCAGGAAAGTAAAAGAAAAACACCCTGCAAATTGCAGAGTGTTTCTTTTGGCAGGGGCAGAGAGATTCGAACTCCCGACAAACAGTTTTGGAGACTGTCGCTCTACCAGCTGAACTATACCCCTATGTAACATGGTGGGCCATCGGGGACTCGAACCCGGGACCGACCGGTTATGAGCCGGTTGCTCTAACCAACTGAGCTAATGGCCCATAAAAAAATGCCGGCGCCGCTCTATCTTCCCAGGCCGTCTCCAGCCAAGTATTTTCGACACTGATGAGCTTAACTTCTGTGTTCGGTATGGGAACAGGTGTGACCTCATCGCCATTAGCACCAACAATTTTTTGTTACATTTTCTCTTGTTTCAAGAGATGGTGACCCGTAGGAGAATCGAACTCCTGTTTCCGCCGTGAGAGGGCGGCGTCTTAACCGCTTGACCAACAGGCCTTATTTGGTGCACCTTCAGGGACTCGAACCCTGGACCCACTGATTAAGAGTCAGTTGCTCTACCAGCTGAGCTAAAGGTGCATTTTTTTCGTGCTTCAAACTTCATTTCGTATCTCAGCGTGTTATATTATATCACACTGATTTTGATTTGTCAAGCACTTTTTTGAAGATTTTCAAGTTTTTTTCAAACTCTTGGGATCTTCAAAATTGAACAAAGATTTCGGATGCTCACATCCGTGAATGCGTCGTTTTCGCTTCACACATAACTTATGGTCAAGCCCTCGACCGATTAGTACCTGCAAGCTGCATGCCTCGCGGCACTTCCACTTCAAGCCTATCAACCTTGTAGTCTTCAAGGGGTCTTACCTGAT
>CALWWT010000117.1 GCA_944385325.1 uncultured Clostridia bacterium
TCATGACCCGGATTACCTGCGAACTGTCTGGGTTCAATGCCAGACGGGTACTGGGAAGCGGTACAGCACTGGATACCGCCCGGCTTCGGTATTTGCTGGGCGCGTATATGAAGACTGACCCGCGGAATATCCACGCTTTTGTCATGGGTGAACATGGGGATAGTGAGTTCGTTCCATGGAGCCAGACCTTGCTTGCGACCAAGCCGATTCTGGAAATCTGCCATGAAGAACCGGATCTGGTTGATTTTGCGCGGCTCATCGAAATCGAGGAGGAAGTCCGCACCGCAGCGTATAAGATCATCGAAGCCAAAAAGGCTACCTATTACGGAATCGGCATGGCAATGACACGCATCACCCGTGCGATTCTCGGGGATGAACGGAGCGTACTCACTGTATCGGCGATGCTGCGCGGCGAATATGGGCAGCGGGATGTTTATGTAGGTGTACCCTGCATTATCAATCAAAACGGAATTCAACGGGTCTTGCAGCTGGGGCTGACGGACGAGGAAATGCAAAAAATGGAACATTCCTGCAACACACTGCGGGAAAGCTATGAGGGAATTCTAGGGTAAAATATGACGGATAAGGGTTCGCATCTGATGCGGACCTTTTTTATTGGGATATACCTGAATTTTTGAGATAAACACCTGCTTTTACGCGGTTGTTTATGATTTTTATCATGATATAATAAGAGACAGAAAACAACCTGTTATCATTGATGAAAGGAAGACGGCTATGTTAAAAGTAGGTTTGATTCTGTATTCAGTCCGCGCAGAGATGGAAAAGGACCCGATTGGAACGGTGGAAAAAGTTGCAGGCATGGGGTACAAAAATATCGAGGTCTGCAATCATAACGCAATTCAGGACCCTGGCTGCGGGTTCGGTGTAGACGCCGATACTCTGCGGCAGACCTTTGACCGGTTTGGTGCAAAGGTTGTCAGTGCACATGTTTTCCCGTTTGAAAAATCGGATATGAAGGCAGTGCTTGCCTATAACAGGGCGCTTGGCAACCAGAATATCGTCAACCCGATGGGCAAATTCTCTACCTATGATGATTTGATGCGTCAGTGTGAGGATTTCAACCGTTGGGGTAAAATCTGCCGGGAAGAAGGAATGACCTTCCTGTATCATAACCATGACCATGAATATAAAACCTTTGGCGGAAAGGCCATTCTGGATATCATCGCGGAAAATACCGATCCCGATTTCCTTTCCTTTGAGCTGGATACCTTCTGGACGATGCGTGCCGCGGTCAACCCGGTAGAGCAGATGAAAAAGATGGGCAGCAGAATTCGCCTGATTCATCAGAAGGACTTTGCATGGGATTCGATGGCGCCGCTGAATACCATTGGCCTGACTCCGCAGGAACGGGAGATGCAGGGTGAAGTCGGAATGGATGGCAACAGTTCCTATGCACAAAAAGGCGGAAAGTTCTCTCAGCAGCAGGAAGACACCGCCAGAAGAATCCGCAACACTGCCTTTACTGAAATTGGTACCGGTATTATGCCGATTCAGCAGATTATCGACGCCGCCAACCAGTATACCACAGCCGGATACATCATTCTTGAACAGGATTATACCCGGATGGAAAGTCAGTTTGCCAGCGTGCAGAAGAGCATGGAGGCTTTCCGCAAATATACCGGAATCAGTTGGGATGCCGACTGAGCAGACTTTTCCACCATTTGCAGTTGATATTGTGTAAAACAGGACAGAAAGGAAATAGATATGAAACATAAAGTAGCAATTATCGGATGCGGCGGTATCGCCAACCAGAAACACCTCCCGGCTCTGGCAAATGCCTCAGACCGTGTGGAAATCGTCGGATTTTGTGACCTGATCGAAGAACGTGCGATTAAAGCTGCTGAACAGTACGGTGTGCCGGGTGCAATTGTCTGTACCGATTACCGGGAATTGCTCAAACGGGAAGAAATCGAGATCATTTATGTACTTACTCCCAACGTTTCACACTGTGAACTGTCAGTTGCGGCATTGCAAGCCGGGAAACATGTCATGTGTGAAAAACCGATGGCTGCCACCACCGAAGACGCCCGGAAAATGCTGGATGCATACCATGCAAGCGGAAAACTGCTGACGATTGGATATCAGAATCGTTTCCGTCCCGATTCGATGGCACTCAAAAAGCTGTGTGAAGGCGGTGAGCTCGGGGATATCTATTATGCCAATGCGCACGCATTGCGCCGCCGCGGCGTTCCGACTTGGGGCGTCTTCACTGACAAGGAAAAACAAGGCGGCGGACCGCTGATCGATATCGCGACCCACTCACTGGATCTGACCCTCTGGTTTATGGACAACTATAAACCAGCAACGGTCACCGGTTCCGCCTTCTATAAGCTTGGCAGAACCCTTCGTCCGGATGAACAGGGCAATGGCATGGGACCCTGGAACCCGGAAACTTATGAGGTAGAGGATGCCGCCTTTGGCTTTGTCACGATGCAGGACGGTTCACTGATCACAATCGATTCCTCCTGGATTCTCAATTCGACTGAGGAACGATGCGCTTCCGCATACCTCTGCGGCACCAAAGCCGGCGCTGAACTGACCGGCGTTGGCGGCAGCAACAACGAAAAACTATACCTGAATGCTGTTATGGCTAACAAACAGGTGAAAATTGACGTCAATACTGCGGCAGGTGGGGTAGACTTCTTCCCCGGTAAGAAGATGGACGCAAAAGACGTTGAATGTGCTGTCTGGCTGGACGCAATTGAAGGGAAACGGGAACTTGTGGTCAAACCGGAACAGGCTTTCGTTGTAACCAAGATTCTGGACGCAATTTATCAGTCTGCACGTACCGGCAGACAGGTTGTTTTTGACTGATTTCGAGAAACCATCCTTATATGCAGGGCTCTCCGGTATCCCGGAGAGTTTTTGCTTTGACGGGAACGACCGTAAGTGTTATAATTTAGAAAAAGTGTAATAAATGAAAGGAGGCGCCGGTTGGGCAAAGCTATGCAATCAGGCAGCAACAGCATCTTTGAAACAGCACCCGAAAACAATGGTCTGGGTATCCGGCTGACACGGGCAAACGGCGCACAGGCCTTTATTTATCACTGGCATGACGCAGTGGAAATTCTATACGGGCTGAAAGGTTGTACAACGGTCGGCGTAGTCGACCGTCCTTATTCCCTGTCGGAAGGAGACATTCTGATCATCGGCCCAGGAGAAAGCCACTGCTTGTTTCCCGCTGATTGCCAGGCAGAACGGCTGGTTTTGATGTTTGAGCCGTCGGAATTATTTGGCAATGCCGTTTTTTTGAAAGACCGCAGTTGTTTTTCGGGCATCGAACGGCACAGCTCCGGCTGGAACCCGCTGACCAGACAGAAAATCTATCAGACCTGTATGACCGTTGAACAGGAATATTCCGACCGATTGCCCGGCTGGCAGCAGCAGATTGCCGGTCAGCTGATGCTGATGGCTTCTGCGGTCATCCGGGAAATCCCCAAAACGTCAGACTCTGCGGATATGCAGATCGATGACAGTCTGCGCAGGGTACTGAGCTATCTGTCAGAACATTATCTTGAACCGGTCACCCTGAAAGACTGCGCAGCAGCGTTGGGATTCAACCCATCCTACCTGTCCGGAATGTTTTCACTGCGTACCGGCGCACCATTTCACCGGTATCTGCTGAACCTCCGGCTGAAAAAAGCGGAATGGCTGCTGGTATCGGAGGAAATGCCAATTTCAGAGGTGGCGCTGCAAAGCGGTTTTTTAAGCGATAAAACGTTTTACCGCATGTTCAGAGAGCAATATGGTCTTTCACCCGGGGATTATAGGAAAACGCACCACCGTACCACCAACCGCAATGACAATAAAAATAAATGACACCACACTCAAAAAAATAAGGTTCTATAACAAAAGTTGGGGTAAGCAGTCCGCCATTGCCGCACAATCTGCGGCAATGGCTAGACTTTTTGGGGAAGGTTGCGCGCAGAGCGCGCCCAGGGCACGGTTCGCTGCGCGAACCATCC
>CALWWT010000118.1 GCA_944385325.1 uncultured Clostridia bacterium
AGAGGACTTGCAGCGGCAGATGTGATTTTTGAAGCGGTCGTCGAAGGCGGTATCACCCGTATGATGGGCGTATATGCCGATATTGACCAGATTCCTTATGTCGGGCCGGTACGGAGTGCGCGTCATTATTACGTTTCCTTTTCGGAAGGATTGAATGCGATTTATACCCATTTCGGCGGTTCTCCGACGGCATATAACTATATCAGCCAGTATGCGGTTGATGATGTCGACGGTCAGTACTGCACCAGCGCTTTTTATCAGGATACCTGGCGTGCCCAGACCTACGGACGTGAACACAGCTTCTTTATCGATGGTCCGACCATCCGTGAACAGGCGGAATCGGAGGGAATCGAACTGGAAGGTGAATATGAGCCGCTGTTTGATTTCTCATATGATGAAGTGCTTGTCCCGGACAGTGGTGTCGCGGATGATGTTTTTGTACCGTTTTCCGGTTCTTATAACGCTGAATTTATCTATGATGAGACGACCGGTGTCTATACCAAGTACCGCAACGGTCAGGAACATATCGACGCTGATACCGAAGAAGCCATCACCTTTGAGAACATTCTGATTCTGTATACTACCGTCACAGCACTCGGTGACGGCAGTGAACGCCGCAACCTTGATCTTTCATCCGGCAGCGGATGGTATGTCAGTGCCGGCGGATGTGAGGAAATCAGCTGGGAAAAGGGCGGCGTGGAAGATACCTTTACCTTTACTGACGCAGAAGGTCAGCCTTTGGTTGCAAACGTCGGCAAGACGTATATCTGCCTGACCGACAAAGGGTATGCGGATTCAGTGACCTTTACCGATACAAGTGATACCACGGAGGGATAACCGTATGATTAAGATACTGTTCATCGGCAACAGCCACACCTATTTTAATGACATGCCGGCAATGGTTGCCGAGCTTTTTGAGAGCCAGCTCGGCCAGCAGGCACATGTGACCATGCTTGCAAGTCCCGGAATGGCACTGCGCTGGCATTTCGACCAGCCGGAGACACGGTTTAATATCCTGCATGGCGGCTATGATTATGTGGTACTCCAGCAGGCGACTCATCCTTTTGACGGTGAAGAGGCACTCTGCCGTCAGGCTTCCCGATTGCTGGAACTGATTCGGGAAGCAAAGGCGACACCGGTTGCCTATATGACCTGGGCAAAAGAGGCTGCTCCTGAAGATCAGGCAGAACTCACGGCTGCTTTTACCCACCTGGCAGAAAAGGAAAATATGCTGCTTGCACCCGCCGGTGCCCTTTGGGAACAGGTACGGGCTTCGGTTCCCGACGCGCCGCTTTACTGGCGTGACGGACAGCATGCAAGTCCGCTCGGGTCGGCGATTGCGGCGGCATGTATCTTCCGCGCAATTACCGGCGGCGCACTGCCGCAGGCGGACAGCGCTTACTGGACGGATAAGGGCGGTACTGAACAGATTGTTTCGATTGTCAAAGCAGTTCTCGCTGAGTTGGAGTGATTTGGCATCGGCTGCCCGGCTCCAATGTGCACAAAAAGGTGGAGATCGAAGCTTATAACTGCTGAGCATTAGAGGGGAGATCGAAGCCCCGGCAAACAGGGGGCGGCGGCTCGCCGCTCAAGGCGGTTCTTGCTGAACTTGAATGATACAGTAACGGTGGTATAACGGATATAAAACGGAAATCCCGGCGAATATGCTTTCTTTTTTAGGGGCAATGTGGTATACTGTTGGTACAACCTATTCGGAAAGGACGATTTTACGATGCTGGATCAGAAAAAGAAGGAATTTATCGAGTTTATGATGAGCGCTGACGTGCTGCGCTTTGGTGAGTTCAAGACCAAGAGCGGACGTCTTTCTCCCTATTTTGTCAATACCGGCAACTACCGCACCGGCGCACAGATCGACACGCTGGGCAAATATTACGCCGCTCTGGTCAAGGAAACCGTCGGCGATCAGTTTGACGCGATGTTCGGTCCTGCTTACAAGGGCATCCCGCTTGCAACTGCCTGTGCAGGTGCTCTGGCGCGTGAATACGGCATTGACAAACCCTATTTCTTCAACCGCAAAGAGGTCAAGGATCATGGCGAAGGCGGCGCACTGGTCGGCTACAAACCGGTTGACGGCGACCGCGTGATCATTATCGAAGACGTTATCACCGCAGGCACCGCAGTCCGTGAAACGGTTCCGATTCTGAAATCGGCTGCTGACGTCAAGCTGGCAGACATGTTCATCTCGGTCAACCGCTGCGAAGTCGGCACGACGCCCGGCAAAACCGCGCTGATGGAAGTGAAGGAAGAGTTTGGCATCACCGTTCATTCGATTATCAGTGTTGCGGATATCTACGAATATCTGAAAGAACAGCAGGGTTATGACGCTGTTCTCAAGCTGATGGAAGAATATATGGACAAATACTGCATCCTGTAAGGTATCCGGCTGCTTTAAGGAGAGGACTTCACGGTTTTCCGTCGGAGCCCTCTCTTTTGCATTTTTATTATTTTGAGCAGTGGGAGCTTTGCTGTGCAGAACCTGCCGGTCTGGGCAGGAAGGAGGACGGCAAAAGGATGACTCCACAGAATTTGCAAAAGGAACTGCATCTGACCCATGCGCAGATGATTCGTTTTTTCCGGATACGACAGGATCGTCCGCAGATGCGTTCGATGAAGCGGATGGCGGACGCATTGCCGGAAGTCCACCGCCGGATGCTGGATACAGCATTTGCGGAAAGCCTGCGGCTGCTGATCGACCCGTCAAGGGGAATCGTGGACGGGATGGTCGAGCGGGAACAACTTGAGCAGCTGCACCATCGGTTTGACCGGATGATCGACGCGGATACCGGTTTCAGTGCGCTGGCAGCGCTCGACCGTGAAGCGGCAAAGCTGCAAAGAGGTGATCTGTCGCTGGCGGCACTGGAAGGCGCCGGACTTGGGACGCTCGGGATCGGAAGCCCGGAAGCGGCTGTCATGACGGCGTTGATGCTGCGCAGTATCTTTGAGACGGCTATTGCTTACGGCGTAAATATTTCCCATCCGTGGGAACGTGAACTGATGCTGATGCTTTTGGCGGCAGTTTTTGCCCGCGGTGAGGACGCATCCGCACAGCAGCGGCAGCTGGCAGCGGTACTGCGCCGGCTGGGAGAAGGAGAACCACCCGGAATCGACCGGGAACACAGGATTCAGCTGGCTGCCCGGCGAATGTCGGAAAGCATGAGTTTGCAGAAATTTATTCAGGGAATCCCGGTTTTTGGTATCTCCGGAATGTTTTTCAATACAGCGGCGGTCGTGCGGCTGAATACCCTGTCCCGGTATGTTTACAAAGAACGGTATCTGTCGGCAAAACTGCGCGCTGCAAAGCGGCATATTGCCGAATAGTGCATAAATCAAACAAAATACGGAAGAATAACAGATAACGAAAGGAAGGATTGAAGGTTTGGAAACCCTGCGCAAAGTAAAACTCTATACCGATGGCGCCTGTTCCGGAAATCCCGGTCCGGGAGGCTGGGGCGCAATCCTTGAGTGCGACGGATATAAAAAGGAGCTTTCGGGCGGTGAAGCCAACACCACCAACAACCGGATGGAACTGCTGGGGGTGATCAATGGGCTGTCTGCCCTCAAATACCGCTGTGATGTGACCCTGATCAGTGATTCGAAGTATGTCATTGACGCGATCACCAAGGGATGGGCGCGTAAATGGCAGGCAAACGGCTGGATGCGCAACAATAAGGACAAGGCACTCAATCCTGATCTGTGGGAACAGCTGCTTGCCCAGATCGACCGCCACGAGATGCATTACCAGTGGGTCAAAGGTCATGCCGGTCATCCGCAGAATGAACGCTGTGACCAGATGGCGGTTGCCGAATCGAAAAAGTTTTCTGGAGCTGGGCACTAAGGAGGCCGGATATGGAAAAGAAAAAAATTCTGGTCGCACTTTCCGGAGGGGTCGACAGTTCGGCATGTACTGCCATGCTGCGGGATGAAGGTTATGAAGTTGCAGGCGTTGTACTGCGGATGAGCGACGCGCATGACGGCGCGGTTGCCGATGCGCAGATCTCTGCCGACCAGCTGGGAATACCGCTTTTTGTCTGGCATATGGAAGAAGAGTTCGATCGGGAGGTCGCAGGGTATTTTGCGCGCTCGTACGCCGAAGGGAAAACTCCAAACCCTTGCGTCGTCTGCAATCCGCTTGTTAAGTTCAAGGGGTTGATGCAGGCAGCGGACGCCTATGGTTTTGAGATGGTGGCGACTGGACATTATGCAGGCTTGCGTAAGGACGGCGAGCGGGTATTGCTGACAATGGGCGAGAATAAGGCGAGAGACCAGTCGTATATGCTCTGCCGTCTGACCCAGAAGGAACTGAAGAGACTTATATTCCCATTATCCGGGCTGCCGAAGGACGAGGTGCGCCGGATTGCCGAAAAAGCCGGGCTTTCCTGTCACGACAAGCCGGACAGCCAGGAAATCTGCTTCATTCCTGACGGCAACTATGCCGGATATATTGAGCAGCGGCTGGGACGCACATTCCCGGAAGGAGAATATATCTCTCCTGAAGGCAGCGTCTGCGGCCATCACAGTGGCATTATCCATTATACCGTCGGGCAGCGGAAAAAACTGGGGATTGCGCTTGGCAAACCCGTCTTTATCCGCCGGATTGACCCGGTCGAAAACAGGATTTACCTTGCCTGGGGCGGAGATGAGTATGAAAGCGAAATCACCGTTTCCGCAATGTCCGAAACCTTTCCCGGTGCATTTGACGCTGCACGAACCGGTGAAATGCGGTGCAGCGTGAAGGTTCGTTCCCGTGCGGCTGCTGCGCCCTGTACCGTCCGCTTTATCGGTGAAAATTGCGTATCGGTTGTATTTGATACGCCGGAACGCGCACCGGCTGCCGGTCAGGCTGCGGCGTTTTATGACGGCGATGTCGTGCTGGGCGGCGGATTTATCGACTGAATGTCCTGACTTTAACAGAATAATAAGAAAAACCCTGTGGGAATTTCCGGTTTTGTCCGGGTTCCCACAGGGTTTTGTATTGACGTATTGTCAGCCGGTTCAGGCTGTTTGTTCATCCGATTTTTCTTCTTTTGATTCAGGATTTTTCTGTTCTTCCGAATCTTCTTCCTTTTCCACAGGGGTAAAGGGCGTATGTGCCGCGCGGACCTTTTCAATCCGGCGGTCGTCGACGATCACAACGGTAAACCGCCATCCGTCAAAATCGATATACGGCGTCGTTCCTTCGTCCGGGATATATCCCAGCGTATGGGTGATAAACCCGCCCAGTGTATCAAAGTCCTCGTCTTCCGAGAACTCGATGTCCAGCAATTCACCGACATCCGACAGGTCAATCGTTCCGTCAAACATGAACTCGTTTTCTTTCAGACGGCTGACTTCCTCTTCCTGTTCGTCGTATTCGTCCTCGATGTCGCCGACAATCGATTCCAGAATATCCTCCATACAGACCAGACCGGCTGTTCCGCCGTATTCATCGACGACTACCGCAATATGGGTCTTGGTCATCTTGAACTTTGCAAACAGCGCGCGGCATCCGGCAGATTCGGGTACATAAATAACCGGACGAATATAATCGGTGACCGGCATCTGGGAGAGGTCCTGACCAATGGCTGTTTTATCTGCCACCAGTTTCAGCAGGTCTTTTGCGTAAATGACGCCGGTGATATTATCCAGATTCTTCTGGTAGACAGGGATCCTTGAGAACCCGGTCTCCACTGCCAGCGAGGCAACCTCAGCGACATTTGCCGTATCAGGGACGGCTGCAACGTCGGTACGGTGGGTCATGACATCTCCGGCAGTGTTGTCGTCAAACTCGAAGATGTTTTCGATCATTTCCTGCTGGCTCTTTTCGATTGTGCCCATCTCGCCGCCGGTATCCACCATCAGTCGGATATCTTCCTCGGTAACGGTTTCCTGTTCATTTTCCGCTTCCCGTCCGATACCGAACAGTTTGCCGATCCAGCGGGATACCACCCGGATCAGTCCGCACAGCGGCGCAAATATCCTGACAAGCCAAAGGGTAGTCGAAACACTTCCAAACGCAAACGGATCGGCGTATTTTTTACCCAGCCGCCCGGGAATTTTGCGCACCACGATAATAAAGCAGATGGAAATGACCAGCGCTGCCACAAGCCAGGTAATACCGCGCAAAAGCCCAACCGAAAGACCTTCCCATATTTCGGAAAACAGCTCATAGAAGACTCCGTACAGCAGCCATCCCGAAACAAGGGTCGTGATACATCCAAAAAAGGAACTCAGCGTCCGGACACTGTCCAGAAAATGCGTCTTGTGCATCAGCCGGTCAAGCAGGACAGCTTTAGCCTCGCCGTTTTCAGCCTTGTCATGCAGCGTAACATCCGACAGGTGGGTCACCGCTGACAAAACTGTCGAAATATAGCAGCTTAAGATCAGTGCCGCCACCAGAATGAGAATCAGCCACGTTCGCCCGTCGTCCAAAAAAATTACCTCCAATATTATGGGGGCACCGGGACAGCGGGTCTGCTGTCCGGTGCCTCAGAATTTACCGCCGGTTATCCCAGCGGTGTCCAAAGTTACTGGCATTATACCGCGTTTACCTGATTTTGTCAATCCCAGGGGTCGTCGATCTTGGTCGGAACGGCGTCCTCAGGAACCAGACAGCAGTATCCGCCGGCAGGAATGACGATGCTGTCAAATTCTTCCTTAGCCGCGCGGACGGTTTCCGGGCTTTCGTAAAGGTCGATCGCGGTCGCGGCGATGACCTTGCCGGCAGTCAGCAGCCCTTTGTGGGCAATTGAGGTGCGGCCGCAGGAGACGTTTTGCCAGCTGTGACCGGGCGCACCCGATACAAAACCGACTGCCGAGCACTGGACGGTCGGAACCAGCCAGGAAACGTCGCCGACGTCGGTCGAACCGCAGCTGACCTGGTTGGAGTGGACAAACGGCATCAAAAAGTCATTGAGCGGCTTTTTGCCGTTATCCGAGAGTTTGGCAATGATCTTCTGGCACTCAGCGGATTCATAAAAATCACCGCGTCCCGGCAGTCCATCGGTCGGCAGCTCATATCCGTCGACAATCGCCTGTGCATAGGCAAGCTCTTCCTCGGTATAATGGGGAACACCGACCTCTTCAAAGTTTTTGTACATCAGACGTTCCAGTACCTCGTTGGGGACGGTGTTGCCGCAGCCGTCAATGAACCGTTTTTCCATCTTGGTTTCGGTCATCATCGCGGCTGCCTCGGCGATCTTATCGACACGCGCCTGCAATTTGCGGACATTTTTCGCCAGCTCGGAACGAACCATGTACAGTACCCGTGCCCGCGGCTGGACAACGTTGGGCGAATTTCCGCCAGCGTCGGTGATCGCGTAATGGATACGGTCGTGATCGGGCATATGTTCCCGCAGAAATTGCACGCCGATATTCATCAGCTCGACCGCGTCCAGTGCCGAACGTCCTTTGTCCGGTGCACCTGCAGCATGGGAAGCAATACCGGTAAAGCGGTATTCGGTCTGGATGCAGGAGTTGCAGGAACCGGTACGGACGGAATTGATGTCACCCGGATGCCAGGTCAGCGCGATATCCAGCCCGTCAAAGACATGGTCGCGGGCATAAAACGCCTTTGCAGCGCCGCCTTCCTCACCCGGGCAGCCAAAGAAGATGACCGTACCGTGACCGGGACCGACATCTTCCAGATACTTTTTAACGCCATACGCCGCTGCCATCGCACCGGCACCCAGCATATGGTGCCCGCATCCATGACCGGTGCCGTTTTTGACCAGTTCCTCGCGTTTGGCAGAGCCTGCGACCTGGGAAAGACCGGTCAGCGCGTCATATTCGGCAAGGATACCGATAACCGGGTGTCCGGAGCCGTAGGTTGCCTTGAAACCGGTCTGGATGCCGGCGACAGGGGTTTCAACGGTGAAACCCTCTTCCCGAAGCAGCTTTACATACAGTGCGCAGGATTTTTCCTCCATCAGCGAAAGCTCGGCATATTCCCAGATATGGTCGGAAACATCCGCAAAAAGCCCGGCGTGTTCATCCAGCCAGTTCAGATATTTTTGTTTGTCAGCCATCTTTCAATCTTCCTTTCATTTGGCAGTTGTATAAATCTATTATATCCGTCTTTTTTATCCTTGTAAAGTGCCAAAAAACAAAACAGGAACCATTCCCGGATGGGAACAGTTCCTGAATCTATCAGTAGAGAACCTTGCCCAAAAACTCTTTCGTTCTCGGGTTCTGGGGATGACCGAACAGCTCAGAGGGAGTACCCTGTTCCGCGATAATGCCGCCGTCCATGAAAAATACACGGTCGGAAACTTCTCTTGCAAAACCCATCTCGTGGGTAACGACCACAGTGGTCATGCCGCTCTTGACCAGGTCCTTGATGACCTGCAAAACTTCGCCGACCATCTCAGGGTCAAGTGCAGAAGTCGGTTCGTCAAACAGCATGACGTCCGGTTCCATTGCCAGCGCGCGGACAATCGCCAGACGCTGTTTCTGACCGCCCGACAGACGGGAAGGATAATCGTTCAGTTTATCTAAAAGTCCGACACGGGCAAGCAATTCTTTTGCCTGTTCATTTGCTTCCGCTTTGCTCTTTTTGCCCAGCAGGGTAGGAGCAAGGGTGATGTTCTCACCGACGGTCATATGCGGGAAGACGTTGAAGTGCTGGAAAACCATGCCCATCTTCTGACGGTGCAGGTCGATATTGACCTTTTTATCGGTGATGTCCACACCTTCAAAGTAAATCTTGCCGGAGGTGGGAACTTCCAAGAGGTTTAAACAGCGCAAAAAGGTGGATTTGCCGCCGCCCGAAGGTCCAATGATTGAGACGACCTCACCTTTATCGATATGGTCGGTGATGCCCTTGAGGACTTCCAGATGGCCGAAGCTCTTGCACAGGTTTTCGACCTGAATCAGGGTATTAGCGGTCACTTGCCTTCAGCCTCCTTTCAAAGACAGAAATGCACTTGGACAGAGTAAAGGTCAGGATGAAGTAGATGCAGCCGACGATAATCAGCGGTTCGATCGGCAGGAACAGTGCGCCGGAAATCGTCTTGTACTGGGTCATCAGTTCTCCGATAAAGAAGGTGGATGCCAGCGAAGTTTCCTTGATGACCATGACAAACTCGTTGCACAGGGCCGGCAGAATGTTCTTGACAGCCTGCGGAAGAACGACACGCAGCATCGTCTGACGGCTGTTCAGGCCAAGAGAGCGTGCTGCCTCAGTCTGTCCCTTGTCAACGGCGTCAATACCGGCGCGGATGATCTCGGCAACATAGGCCGAGGAGTTGACGACGCAGGCGACGGTGATGCTGGTGAAATCGTTCAGTTCCAGCAACGGGAAGATCATCGGCACCAGGAAATAGAAGAAGTACAGCTGCAGCAGCATAGGCGTACCGCGGATGATTTCGATGTAGATGGTTGCGATCAGCCGCAGCGGATAAACTCCGCCGATATGCAGCCGGCTGCGGCGCATCAGCGCGATCAGAGAACCGAGTACCGATGCACAGACAACGGTGATCGCACTCAGCAGCAGCGTGTAGCCGGTACCGATCAGGAACAGGTTGGGATACCGCTGCAGAATCTTCCATACATTTTCGAGTATAGTCAAGCGGAAGGACTCCTTTCAGTTGAATAGTAGGGAAATACATATAGCTGCGCAGCCGTTTTGTAGGCCGCGCAGCTCAGGTTTTGTGAAATCAGTTGACTTCCAGACCCAGCGAGAGAGCCAGTTCGGTGGCTTCTTCCTTCCACTGCTGGTAGAGTCCCTGTTCGTTGACTTCGGCAATTGCCTTGTTGATTTCCTCAACCAGTTCGGTTTCGCCCTTCATAATCAGTGCGATGTTGCCCTCGCTGGTGTAGTCAAATGCCCAGTCTGCCAGCGCGATGCCGTCATTCTTGCTGACGTAGATATCAGCCTGTTCACCCGAGCAGGCGAGCGCGTCAATCTTGTTGCTCTGGACCATCAGAACTGCACTGCCCAGGTTGTCGATCAGCTGGATTTCAGCATCGGGCAGCTGGGTTTCAGTCAGCGTGTACTGCAGCGAACCATTCTGGGCACCGATGATCTTGCCGGCGAAATCTTCGGGAGTCTGGTACTCGCTTGCCTTGTCGGCGGGAACGATGACAACCTGTCTGGAGTCGTTTTCCGCGATGTTGAAGAAGTCGGAAACCTCATAGTTTTCGGCGCGGTCCTCGTTGTAGGCATAGCCGGAAATCGAGAAGTCAGCCTTACCGGTCGAAACGGCAGCCTGGCATGCCTGGAAGTCCATTGCCTGGATTTCCAGCTCAACGCCGAGGTAGTCGGCAATATAGTTTGCAAGGTCGATGTCACAGCCGACATAGGTAGGTTTACCGCTGGAGATGTCCTCAAATTCCTGAGGAGCAAAGTCGGGAGAGGTCGCCAGGACGATAACGCCCTTCTGTTTGATCTCTTCCAGACGGTTGGAAGCTTCACCGGTCTCTTCGCCGGCAGTGCTCTCTTCGGTAGAAGCAGCAGCGGATTCGGAGGAAGTTTCCGAACTGTCGGAAGCTGCCGAGGAGGTGCCGCTTTCAGAACCGCAGGATGCGAGCAGGCTGGCAGCAGTCAGACCTGCCAGCAGGATAGTGAGCATTTTTTTCATGGTAGATAACCCTTCCTTTTGTTTCTGTATTTTTATGAATATGCTTTTTCCGGCAGCCGGAAGGCGTGCAGCCATCCGGACGGCGGTTTAGAGAATGAATTGAATATACAAAAATATACAATCCATTTAAATTATGCATGAACTATGCTAATAATTATACCGTATTTTGGAATTTTTTCCATTCACAAACCTCATAAACTTATTCATTTCATATCTACAAAAACTGTCGAATTTTACCCCACAAAAGCCATATAAAAAAATAATAGTATATTCAGAAAATACCGTAAATAATTGTAGGTGAAAGTTGAAATTCTTTATTGATTTTTTCAACTTTTTGCTGCCTTCTTGACTTATTATTCAATATTGTTTACAATAAACATATAAATAATGGTCGAAAAGGCCCTTTTGGAATTTTACATAATATGAAAGAAGTGAATCTCTATCTATAATATGGAGACCTCGGTACCAAACGAACTTCCTGGTGGCAGACCTTATTTCTACTACCGGATGAAAAAGGATTTTCCCATTCAGTCACGGAATACCCACTGGCGTGGATTTCCCCAGCTGCTGCATCTTCGCGATGGTGCAATGGAAGTCTGGCTCAACTGCCAGCGCTATACCCTCAGTGCGGGCGACGTGCTGTATATCGCGGCTGGGACGCTTATCTCCTGGCGGATGCAGGACGCGGAGCTGGATGTATTGGTATTTGACCCGTCGCGGTTCATGCGTCTGCCGGGTGTGCAGGATATCCTGGTTTCTCCGCGGGTGGCTTGTCTGTGTATGCGGGACGACGGACAGGCGCTGGTAGCCAGCCTGCATAATTTTATCGGCGGATTGATCCTGTCTCCCCGGTATTTTGAAAACTGCGTATCCGATCTGCGCCGTATTATGCTGGCGTATACCGAATCGGCATATACTGTTCTGCCGGCTGAGACACCGCCGTTTTCGGCAAGACAGCTTTCCCATCTGCGCACGGTTTTGCAGCTGATAGAGGGGCATCTGTATGAGCAGCTGACGCTTGACCGGCTTGCGGAGGAAATTGGGCTTTCGTCCAAGTATTTTTGCAGGTTTTTCCAGAAGATGACCGGCATGACGCCTTTTACCTATATCAACGCGCGGCGGGTGGAGCAGGCATGCGACCTGTTTATTCGGGAACGCGCGACGGTCAGGGAGATCGCTCATCGGGTCGGATATAACGATATCAATTATTTTATCAAAACTTTCAAACGTTACTGCGGGATGACGCCCAAGCGTTTTTCTTCCCGGTATTTTGGTTCTGTTGAATATCTGTGTCAGTATTAAGACAAAATAATAACTGCCGGCTGTGACCTTTTCCAGGTTGCAGCCGGCAGTCTTTGTTTTATATTGGTTCTATCATAAAAGTTGGGGTAAGCAGACCGCCATTGCCGCACAATCTGCGGCAATGGCTCAGGCTGTCGATAAAGTCAACCGCTGTTCTTCTATATCCGCCGTTGCCGTCTGCTGCGCCAACGGCTACGTTTTTTTAGGAATTGCGCGCCAAGGGCGCGCCCAGGGCAGGCTTCCGGTAGGAGCCTGCCCTGGACCTACTATAAAGTTTTCCACTTCATTTCAGTGTCATGTTGATGAAAGGTTTACTCCAACTATTGACAAAAAACCTATATATTATACAGTCAGTTCTGTTCCGTCCAGAAAAGCCTGTGACAGGCTTCCGTCCGGGTTATAGCACAGCTTGAGTGAGAAAAAGGGATGGTCTTGCTGCAATAGCCGCAGAAAAATCCGGTCGCCTTCCCACATTGGCAGCTCATCCAGCCTGTCTTTTTCGATCCAGCGCAGGACGCCTTCCGGGCAGTCATCCGGATCGGACAGCTGCCCGGAAAAATCACCGGAAGTATATAAAAACATATACTCAGTCGACAGAGGCTGCATGACAAAGGTGATGATCCCTCTCAGCCGCAGCGAACCGACTTTCAGACCGGTTTCCTCATAAACTTCGCGGATGGCGCATTCTTCCGGTGTTTCGCCTTCTTCAAACTTGCCGCCGACGCCGATCCACTTGCCGTGGTTTTCGTCTGCCGCTTTTTTGTCGCGGAAGAGCATCAGCATCTTTCCGTTTTGTTCCAGATAACAGAGCGTTGTATTGCGCATGTCGGATTATTTCAGGGCAGCTTCACGCAGCGCATCTGCCATATCGGTTTTTTCCCAGCTGACGCCGAGGTCTTCGCGTCCCATATGACCGTAGCTTGCCAGCGCGCGGTAGATCGGTCTGCGCAGGTCGAGACGGTTGATGATGGCGGTGGGACGAAGGTCAAATACCTTTTCGATTGCCGCTTCGATTTCCGCGTCAGCAATCACGCCGGTTCCGAAGGTGTCCACCATGATGGATACCGGACGGGCAACGCCGATGGCATAAGCCAGCTCGATCTCACACTTGCGTGCAAGTCCGGCTGCAACAACGTTTTTGGCAACCCAGCGCGCGGCATAAGCGGCACTGCGGTCAACCTTGGTCGGGTCCTTGCCGGAGAATGCGCCGCCGCCGTGGCGTGCGTATCCGCCGTAGGTATCGACGATGATCTTGCGTCCGGTCAGACCGGAGTCGCCGGCAGGTCCGCCGATGACGAATCTGCCGGTCGGGTTGACAAAATAACGGGTATTTTCATCCAGCAGCCCTTCCGGAATGGTCGGGAAGACGACTTCCCGCAGGATATCTTCGCGGATCTGTTCGAGAGAAATATCCTCGGCATGCTGGGTGGAAACGACGATGGTATCGATTCTGACCGGACGGTCGTCTTCATATTCAACAGTGACCTGGGTCTTTCCGTCGGGACGCAGATAGGAGAGGGTGCCGTTTTTGCGGACTTCGGTCAGACGGCGGGAGAGACGGTGTGCCAGAGAAATCGGCAGCGGCATCAGCTCAGGGGTTTCGTCACAGGCAAACCCAAACATCATGCCCTGGTCGCCGGCGCCGTTTTCATTTTCATCGGTACCGGTTTTGGATTCGAGCGACTTGTCAACACCCATTGCGATATCGCCCGACTGTTCGTCGATCGAGGTGATAATGGCGCAGGTCTGACCGTCAAAGCCGTATTTTGCGCGGTCATAGCCGATATCCAGAATGACTTCGCGGGCAATTTTGGGGATATCGACATAGCAGCTGGTGGTGATTTCGCCCATGACCATGACCAGCCCGGTGGTGCAGCAGGTTTCGCAGGCAACACGACCCATAGGGTCCTGAGAGAGGATTGCGTCGAGGACGGCGTCGGAGATCTGGTCGCAGATCTTGTCGGGATGTCCTTCGGTTACCGATTCAGAAGAAAAAAGAACTCTTGCCATAACAGATGGTCTCCTTTACTACAAAACAGCGCTGCCATCATGCCGTACTCCGGAATGACAGCGTTTCCGGCGGCGGTGAATGGGGATTGATAGCACCTTTGCGTCTGCGGTTTCTCAGGAAAGCCCTTTTTACAGACAAAAAAATGAGCGCCCGTGTTGCAAGCGGGCGCTCATGAAGAACTCGTTCATGCTCCCTCATCTTTCGATCGCACACACGTCGTAGGAAATGGCACCGTTCCTGCCCGAACCCGGTCAGGCGGTTGCCGCGGCTTCACAGGTCCTGTACCTCCGCCACTCTGGATAAGGTGATTATCGAATACATTATAGGACAGTGTTCGATACTTGTCAATAGACCGCGGACAAATTAAGACAAAATATCAGTTTTTATGCGAACACCTGCCCGATTACTGTCGAAAATACAGAGAAAGTTGATTGGAAGGCAAACAGCATAGAAATGTTCGAGCAGAAAATTGAAACATATGTTTCAAAAAACTCTTGACTTTTGCCCGACCATCCTTTACAATATAGTTGTATAAATACCATTCTCGTTTTTATCAAAAAAAGGAAGTATGTTTGTGGCAGATCGCGATTCCGGGCAGCGCAGCCGGCAGATCAAACGGATTCTCCGTCTGATCGCCTTTGTAGCAGTTATTCTGCTGGCTGCGGCTGGTACCCTGTTTTTGGTTCGGAATTTTGATGCGCTGGTTCATATTTTTACTTCGTCTGATCCGGCGGCTGAGATGGACCGTTTTCTGGACGGAAACCGTCTGTCCGGTGTACTGATACTGTTTGGCGTGCAGATTGTACAGATCCTGCTGGCATTTATTCCCGGCGGACCGATGCAGATGGTTGCCGGAGCGCTTTATGGCGGGCTGGGCGGCGGATTGATTTTGCTGGCAGGTGCGGCGGTGGCGTCGTTCCTGATCTGGCAGCTGGTTTCAAAGCTGGGGCAGGCTGCGATCGAGGCGTTCCATAACCGCGAGGATGCCGGGAAATTGAGCAGGATAAAGGCGTTTCGCGACTCGAAAAAGGCGGAAATGCTGGTTTGGATACTCTTTTTGATTCCAGGTGTGCCGAAAGATCTGCTGACCTATTTTGCACCGCTCACTCCGCTTAAATGCCGGCGTTTTATTGTCATTTCAACCATTGCCCGTTGCCCGGGAATCTTTATGACGACCTTTGCGTCTTCCAGTTTGCTGAGCGGCGACTGGTGGTTTGCGGCTGGGCTGTATCTGCTGATGTTTGCGGCAGCTGCATTTGGCGGGTGGTTTTACCGGAGGCTGCACCGGGACGGTGATGCCCAGAATGCTGACGGAGATGGAACTAAGATGAAAACAGCTGCTCATGACGATTTTGGAAAGGATTGAATCTGATGAATATATTGATTGCGGGATGCTCGAGAACCGGCGCTAAGCTTGCCGGAGAACTCAGCCGTGAGGGACATGATGTTTCGGTCGTCGATCCGATGGTTTCTTCCCAAAGCCTGCTGCCGGACGACTATACCGGATATTTTACTACCGGTATCCTGATCGACGAAGATGTTCTGCGCAACGCCGGTATTGAAAACTGTGACGCGGTGGCAGCGGTCAGCGATAACGATAATATCAATATCATGGTATCCCAGGTTGCCAAAACCATCTTTGGGATCGGCACGGTGGTTGCCAGCCTTCAGGATTCGGCGCGCGAGGAAAAATTCGGTTCGCTGATTACAACCGTCTGCCCGACCAATGTTGCCGCCTCTTCCATTAAAGGATACCTGCTGCGACAGGACGCCGGACGGGTTACGCTGGGGTCAAGTACGCTGGATATCCGCCTGATGCCGGTGCCGGACCATCTGGTCGGATACCGTGCAAAAGAAATTGAAGCTGGCAAAGGTGAAGCGATTTTGGGGGTATTCCGCGCAGGTCAGGGTCTGGTGCTGTGCGCGGATGATCAGCAGCTGCTGATGGAAACGGATATGCTGGCAGTTGTAAAGATTGTCGACTGAGCGGCAAAGAGCCGGAATGAATTTGCTGGAAAGGTATGACGACAGATGAATATTATTATTATCGGCGGAGGCAAGCTGGGATTTTATCTTGCCAAAACCCTGATTGAACACAAGCATCATCCGGTTATGATCGAAGCGGATGCCGCGACCTGCTCGGAGATTTCTGCGGGATTGGAAATTCCGGTTGTCTGCGGTGACGGTACGACTTCTGAGGCACTGCGCGCAGCCGGTGCGGAGGATGCTGATGTTGTGGTGGCGGTTACCGGGAAGGATGAGCAGAATCTGGTTGCCTGCCAGCTGGCACGGATGACGTTTCCTGTCAAACGGACGGCTGCAAAGGTCAATAACCCCAAAAATACTGAAATTATGCGCAAGCTGGGGATCGATATCGTAATTTCCAGTACCGACGCGATTGCACGGCTGATCGAGTGGGAGGTTGACCTGTCGGGATTCAAATATATTGCCTCACTCGGGCAGGGTGAAGCGACGCTGCATGAGATCATGCTCCCGGCGGATTTTGCCTATTCCGGGCGCAAGCTGTCGGAAGTAAAACTGCCTGAGCAGTCGGTTCTGGTCGCGGTGGAGCGCAGGCACGAGGTGATCATTCCGCGTGGTAATACTGAGATTATTGCCGGAGACAAACTGGTTGTGCTGATCAAAGGAGATGTACTGAACAAGGTTCGTGACAAGCTGAAATTGTGAGTCGCGCTTTAGAGAATAGAGAAGGAGGAAACGCAATGCAGAACAACAAGGCACTTGCAATTTACAATTATATCCGGGACTGCATTCAGAACCGGAATTTTTCCCCAACCGTTCGGGAAATATGTGAAGAAGTGGGAATCAAATCGACATCGACTGTCCATTATTATCTCCAGATGCTGGAGGAAAAAGGGTATATCGTCAAGGACCCGCTGAAAAAGAGAACCATCAAGCTTCCCGGGTCCAGCTCCAAGTCGATCCCGCTTTTGGGGACGGTGACGGCTGGCATTCCAATTACCGCCATTCAGGAAGTTGAGGAATATATCCCGGTCAACAACCTTTCCGGCAACGCGGAAGACTATTTTGCGCTGCATGTCCGTGGAACGAGCATGGTCGAAGCGGGCATCATGGACGGTGATATCGCGATTGTACGGCGGACACCGGTGGCGGATAACGGCGATATTGTGGTGGCGATGATCGATGACGAAGCGACGGTCAAGCGGTTTTACCGTGAGAGCGGCTATGTCCGTCTCCAGCCTGAAAATCCGGCTTTTGAGCCGATTCTTACAACGGAAGTCGTTATTTTGGGCAAGGTCGTTATGTTGATGCGCAGCTATGAGTAAGCAGCAGCCCGGTCGGTTGACCGGGCTGTTTTTGCAGGCAGAAGTGCTGATGAATGGAAAAGGTATTTTTGGCACAGAATGATTTTGACAGCCGCTGAGAGCAGAGATTTCTGATTGGATAGAAGATGTCCGGTTGTGTGTCAACCGGGCGGAGCTTGTCGAAAAACGTTTTTGGGATTGGCAAATCGACTGCTCAAGATTGGACAAAGCCTTGTTTAGAGGACAGCAGGTCCAGGGGCGGACGGTTCGCGTTGCAAACAGGCTTTCTGGGAAAGCCTGCCCTGGGCGCGCCTTGGCGCGCAACTCCACAAAAAACGTAGCCGTTGGCGCAGTAGGCGGCAACGGCGGACATAGAAGACTAGCGGTTAACTTTATCGACAGCCTGTGCCCGGTTGTGTGTCAACCGGGCGTTTTATTATTTGTTGGTGCATGGGAAAGGAGTAAACTCATGAAAAATATCTATGGCTACATTCGGGTCAGCACCAGGGAACAGAACGAGGACAGACAGGTTGCAGCGCTCAAACAGGTGGATATTTCGGATAAAAATCTGTTTGTGGACAAACAGTCCGGCAAGGACTTTGAACGTCCGCAGTACCGCAGACTGGTCAGAAAACTGAAACGGGATGACCTGCTCTATGTCAAAAGCATCGACCGGCTGGGACGCAATTACGCCGAGATACTGGAACAGTGGCGGATTCTGACCAAGGAAAAGGGAATCGACATTGTGGTGCTGGACATGCCGCTCCTGGACACGAGGAGAGGCAAGGATCTGATGGGGACTTTTCTGAGCGATATTGTTCTACAGGTACTTTCATTTGTCGCCGAAAATGAGCGCAGCAATATCCGCCAGCGGCAGGCAGAAGGGATTGCCGCCGCAAAGGCAAGAGGCGTCCGGTTTGGAAGACCTTCCGCGCCGCTGCCGGAAAACTTTGGGCAGATCTGGTTACAGTGGAAAACCGGACGGATTTCCGGAACTGTTGCGGCGAGGTTGTGCGGTATGCCGCTTTCTTCCTTCCGGTATAGGGCACAGCTGTATGAAAACGAGAACGCGGTGTAAGCTGGCATGATTATACAAAATTGTGTACCTTTTTGCAACAAAAAACGTATTGATTCAATTCTTAATATATCACCATTTTTGACAAAAAGCAAGTATTTTACCCTCTCTGCGTTCCGCCATCCTGCTTATATCTGCAAACAGACTGAAAAAGGTATGTAAAATCGGTTATTGCCAAAAGGTACACTTTGTTGTAAAATTAGTAATGCTGAGTTTGGGATATAAGAGGTTGGAGTATGAATGGTGGATTGATTTCTTCTGTTGAGGAAACGCTTCGCAGTTTCAGTCTGCTGGGAGAAGCGACAGAGAATATCTACTTTATTTATGATTATGAACAAGATCGCCTGTATTTTTCGGAGAACATTCAGAAAGCTGGCGACCTGTTTCCATTTGAGCAGAAATTCTGCAAGCTGGAAGAATGGCAGCAGAGAATGGATGCTGGTGATGCGCAGAATCTCTCCGAACTTATTTCCAATCTGATTTCCCATAAGACTGAAAGAATAGAATTTAATTACCGATTGTGCAACGCGCAGAATGAATATGTCTGGATCAATACCCGCGGAAAGGCCTGCTATCGTGCTGACCGCAGCTTGTATTATATACTTGGGCAGCTGTCTGTCAGCCGGGATGAGAGGCAGCAGGAGACGTATAATCATAAGGAACTGAAAAGTGAACTTCGTCAGATATTGAATGATCTTGATCCGGGTTACCTGCTGCTGATCGGTGTGGATAACCTCAAGGCAATCAACCTGACAAATGGGCGGGATTTTGGCGATACTGTGCTGAATGATATCGCCCGTATCATAGGAGAGGAGACGTATCAGCGGTTTCGCGTTTATCGGATTAACGGTGACTGGTTTGCGGTTAACCTGAAAAATATGTCTGAACAACAGGTTGGTGCGTTTTTTAAACGGGTGCAGCAGCGGATGTCCAGCCAGTGTACCCTGTCGGCAGGCTGTGTCTCCTATCTTGATTATCATGTGACGGACGAGAGCATCCTATTGCAGTATGCCGAATCGGCGCTCGAATCTGCCAAATCACAGGGAAAAGACCGACTGGTCTTTTTTACCCCTGAAAATTATGAAAAAAAACTGCGGGAACTGGAACTGCACGCTGAAATGCGGGAGAGCATCGAAGCGGATTTTGATGGTTTTGAACTGTATTATCAGCCTCAGTTTTATACCGAAAATTATGAGATTTTCGGTGCGGAAGCGCTTTTGCGGTATCATTCCCGCCGGTATGGGAATATCGGACCGACTGAGTTTGTCCCTATTCTCGAACAGAGCGGACTCATTTACCCGGTCGGTCTTTGGGTGATCAGGCAGGCGCTCAGGGCTTGCCGGGAATGGAGAGCAAAACTTCCCGATTTTCACATCAGCGTCAATATGTCTTACCGCCAGCTGGAATATAGTTCGATCGAAACCGATCTGCTGCAGCTGGTTACCAGCAGCGGTCTTCCGGGAAATGCCCTGACCGTCGAAGTAACTGAAAGCATGGAACTGTCCAATTATTCCCAGCTCAACAGTTGTTTCAGACGCTGGAAGAGGGTCGGGATAGAGCTTTCGGTCGATGATTTTGGAACAGGATATTCCAGCCTTGGACGGCTGAAAGAACTGGCTGTCGATGAGATTAAGATTGACAGGTGCTTCGTACAGGAAATCCAGGACAGTGCATACAACTACCGGCTTTTGCGGAATATCATTGACTGGGCTGCCAGCAGTCAGATCAGGGTATGCTGCGAAGGCGTTGAGACAGAAGAAGAACTGCGGGTCCTCCGGGAACTTTCTCCGGCGGTTTTGCAGGGATTTTATTTTGCGCGTCCGGTCAGTTATCCTGTCTTTGAAGCGCAGTATGTCGATTTTGCGATTGGGGAGCATTTCCGGAAAAAGGCAGAGGAAAATTCCGGCAAAAAACAAAAAACTGATACCTCCAAAGTTGCCCTTGAAGAACTTGCACAGACGATCCTTAATGCAGAGAACGATATTTTCTATCTGAGTGATATGGATAATTATACACTTTATTATTTGAATCCGGCAGGTCAGAAAATGTTTGGCGCCAGGGATTATTACGGTAAAAAATGTTACCGTGTACTGCATGGCAAAAATGAACCCTGTTCTTTTTGTACCAACCATCTGCTGCACCGAGAGACTTTTTATGTATGGGAAAATCGGAATGAATACTGTGGACGGCATTTTCTGCTGAAGGACAAGATGGTACAGTATATGGGCAAAAATGTCCGCCTTGAGGTTGCACTGGATATTACCAAAAAGGAGTATCTCAGCCAGAACGCCCAGCAGCGTCTTTCTTTTGCCGAAAAGATCATCGGGTATCTGAAAGTCCTGTCGGAATGCCCTGATTATGAAGAGGCGGTCAACCAGGCGCTGAATTCGGTCGGCGATTTTTATCAGGCAGACAGGGCTTATCTTTTTGAACCCAGCCGGGTGCATCCCGGACATTGGGACAACACTTTTGAGTGGTGTGCGGTCAATGTCCAGCCGCAGAAAGAGAATTTGCAGATGGTTCCGCCCAGGGTGCTCACCCGCTGGATGGAAATATTTGATCAGGAGCAGTCGATCGTTATCCTGAATATGGCTCCGCTGCGTGAGCAGTCGCCTGATGAATGGCGTGTTCTCATCCAGCAGGGGATTCAGCGTGTTATTGCTGTTCCGGTTCGGGAAAATGGGAAAACCATAGGATTTATTGGTGTGGATAATCCACGTTACTGTATCCAGGATGACGCACAGGTCCGGACGCTGGCGAGTTTTCTGCTGGCGCGCATCCGTCAGGACAGGAATGAGCATCGTTATCAGGCACTGCTGAAACAAAGCCGCCAGGAACTTCTCAGCGAGCTTCACATCGGGTTTTGGACCTACAGGCAGCCAAAGGACGGCAGCTGCGGAGAGATGTTCTTTGACTCGACGCTGTATCGACTGCTTGGACTTGCAGAACCATCCGACCCGAAAGATTGCTGTGCGATCTGTTTTTCCCGTGTCCGTGCGGATATGATTGGGACAGTCAGGCAGGCTTTTTTCAAGATGTCGGCAACCGATCAGGCGGTACAGGTCATTTTCCCGTGGAATCATCCGCAAAAAGGCGAGGTTGAAATGCGCTTGACAGGCATCGTGTCGGAGGAAACGGCTGAGTATACCATGTATAAGGGATATTGCAGGGAACATGACGATTCCTTCCTGAGAATCAATTAAATGGCACTGTAATAAAAAACAGGGAAAGCAGATCCAGGACGACGGCTCATGCGGCGAACAATGTACCGGATCTGCTTTCCCAAACTTTTTATAGAGATCATAGAGTCTGTTTTTTCAGCAAGTGGTACCCGGGTGTGTACCTGCAACAGGTCTTTGAAAACCCAAAAACCCCGCGAAGCCCGATTTTATCGAACCTCGCGGGGTTTATTGGTTTGGCGGAGTAGGAGAGACTCGAACTCTCGCGCCGCTTTTTACACGACCTACGCCCTTAGCAGGGGCGCCTCGTCACCAACTTGAGTACTACTCCATGGCACGTTCCTGTCAAGAACATTCAATTTTAATAGTGGCGGAGAGAGTGGGATTCGAACCCACGGTCGCTTGCACGATCACCAGTTTTCAAGACTGGCTCCTTAAACCACTCGGACATCTCTCCATCAGAAACACACTTTACAGCGACTGTGTTTTGATGTGTCGTATCGAACGATATATATAATATCATGGAAATTTGCGTTTGTCAAGCTTTTTTATAAATTTTTTTATGGGAAAAATTGTCCAGCTATTTCCAATATCCGGAAACTTTATTGACATATGTCCATAATTCTGTTATATTGTTGACAAGGACAGAGCGCTGAACAGACAACCCGACTCGGACGGTGTTCTGAGAGAAAGGAGGTTCTATTATGGCAAGGCCGGCAAAGGTACGCTGTATCTGTGCCAAACCCAGTAACTTGGGATTTACGCCTTTTGACGGCGGCTTGAATCAACAGCAGATCGTGATTACATTTGATGAGTACGAGGTCATACGGCTGCTGGATTATGTTGGGATGTCACAGGTCGAATGTGCGGAGCGGATGCATGTCTCCCGTACGACTGTGACCAGGCTGTATGAGTCTGCCAGATGTAAAATTGCGGATGCCTTTGTAAATGGCAAGCAGGTTGTATTTGATGGCGGTGATGTTGTTGTCTGTGAAAAAGAGCGTCCGGAGTGTGCCGGTGAAAAATTTTGCTGTCACAGATTGAAGAAAGAAGAACGTGGCTTGGCTGAGAAAGAGCGGCAGAAATGATCGCGTTTTCTCGGAAAGGATGGGAAAAATGAAGGTACTTATTATTGGCGGCGTTGCGGCAGGAACCAAGACAGCTGCAAAGCTCAAACGTGCAGATCAGTCGGCAGAAGTGACACTGATCACCAATTCCAGTGATATTTCGTATGCCGGCTGCGGCTTGCCCTACTATGTCGGCGGAGTGATTGAAACAGAAGAACAGCTGATCGTCAATACCCCTGCAAAATTTGCTTCCCTGACCGGTGTGGACGTGGTCACCGGATGCGAGGCAATCGGGCTGGATGCCGCTGCGAAAAAGGTTACGGTTAAAAATGCGGATGGCACCACCGGCGAGATGGAATATGACCGCTTGGTTGTGGCAACCGGCGCGTCTGCTGCGCTGCCGCCTGTTACCGGTATTGACAAAAAAGGTGTTTTCAAGATGCGTACACCCGAGGATGCAGTGGCTATCCGCAGCTATGTCAAGGCAAACGGTGTGAAAAAGGCAGTCGTCATCGGCGGCGGCTTCATCGGTCTGGAAGCTGCTGAAAACCTTCAGAAACAGGGCGTATCGGTCACGGTGATCGATATCGCGTCTCAGCTGCTGCCGGGTGTATTTGATTCGGAAATGGCAGATTATATCCGCCGTCACCTGGTAAAAGCCGGCATCCGCGTCCTCTGTGGCGTCGGAGCAAAGGATATTCTCGGTGGAGAAAAGGTGGATGCGGTCAAGACCGACGCGGGTGTTATTGCGGCGGATATGGTAATCGCTGCTGCCGGCATCCGTCCGAATACCGCTTTCCTGCGTGATACCGGTATTGAGATGGCGAAAAACGGCGCACTGCTGGTCAATGATCGGCTGGAAACAAGCCTGCCGGATGTGTATGCAGCAGGTGACTGCGCAGTTGTACACAACCGCCTGACCGGCGCCCGTCAGTGGTCGCCGATGGGTTCTTCCGCAAACCTGGAAGGACGTGTCCTTGCACAGATTATCGCAGGTGCTGATAAACATTATGACGGCGTACTCGGAACCGGCATCGTCGCGCTGCCCGGTCTCAACTGCGGGCGCACCGGTCTGACTGAAACCGCTGCCCGTGAAGCCGGGTACGATGTCATCACCGCGGTTGCAGTCAACGACGACAAGCCTTCTTACTATCCGGGATTCTCCTTCTTTATCACCAAGCTGATCGCGGACCGCAATACCCACGCACTGCTGGGTGTCCAGGTTATTGGCGGCGGCGCTGTGGATAAGATGGTTGATATCGGCGTGATGGCAATTTCGATGAAGGCAAAGCTGGAAGATATCGAAAACTGCGACTTTGCGTATGCACCGCCCTTCTCGACCGCGATCCATCCGTTTGTCCAGGCGGTAAATGTCCTGCTCAACAAGATCAAGGGCGATATGGTCAGCATGACGCCTGCTGAATACGCAGCTGGCAAGGCTGAGGGCTACCGGGTCATTGACGCATCTCCCGCACCTGCGATCCATGGGGCTACGGTTGTGGATTATACTACCGTCAATGGTCCGATCGACGGAATCGGTCTGGATGAAAAGCTGCTGCTGGTTTGCGCGCGCGGCAGAAGAGCATATCTGACCCAGAACAAGCTGCGTGCGATCGGCTACACCAATACGGTTGTACTGGAAGGCTCCACCTTTGTCAACGAGGTACGGGTCAACACCACTGCTGCTGTCACCGAAGAGGAAAAGAAGGCTGTCAAGGCACTGGGATTCTTGTTTGACAAGAATACTGCCGACCGCTTCAACTGCCGTGTCATTACCCGTAACGGTAAGATCACATCGGAAGAAAGCCGTGTTATTTCGGAAGCTGCTGCAATTTACGGCAGCGGCGCGATTGCAATGACAACCCGTCTGACCATCGAAATTCAGGGTGTTCCGTACGCCAACATTGAGCCGCTGCGTGCTTACCTTGCCGAAGCTGGTCTGGAAACCGGCGGTACCGGTTCGAAGGTTCGTCCGGTTGTCTCCTGTAAGGGTACGACCTGCCAGTATGGTCTGATCGACACCTTCTCGCTTTCGGAAGAGATTCATGAACGGTTCTTCAAAGGATACAGCGGCGTTAAACTGCCGCACAAATTTAAAGTTGCAGTCGGCGGCTGCCCGAACAACTGTGTCAAACCCGACCTGAATGACCTGGGTATCGTTGGTCAGCGTGTTCCGGAAATCGACTTTGACAAGTGCCGCGGATGCAAGGTCTGCCAGATCGTCAACAACTGCCCGATCAAAGCAGCCAGCGTTGTCGACGGCAAGATCGTCGTCGATACCGACGCCTGCAACCATTGCGGACGCTGCATCGGCAAATGTCCGTTCAAGTGCTTCACCGGCTATACCAACGGCTACCGGATCTACATCGGCGGCAGATGGGGCAAGCGTGTCGCACAGGGACGTTTCCTTGATAAGGTATTTACCGATCGCGCTGAGGTACTGGATATCGTGGAAAAAGCGATCCTGCTGTTCCGTGACCAGGGCATCACAGGCGAACGTTTTGCCGATACCGTTGCACGTCTGGGCTTTGAGAATGTCCAGGCACAGCTCCTGTCGGATGATCTGCTTGCACATAAGGAAGAAAACCTTGCTGCTCAGAAACATCTGGTAGGCGGCGCAACCTGCTGATCTGACTGAATATTGATTATTTGGGCGCCTGTCCTTTTGTAAAGGATGGGCGCCCTGAGCTTGTCGAAAAATTCAAATGAGCCAAAATTTGCAGGTTATAAAATATAGCAGAAACTTTCCTGAAAAGTTGAGCAGGTCCAGGGGCGGATGGTTCGCGTTGCAAACAGGCTTTCTGGGAAAGCCTGCCCTGGGCGCGCTCCGCGCGCAACCCCACTAAAAATCGTAGCCATTGCCGCAGCAAGCGGCAATGGCGGAAAAAGAGGACGAGCCATTGATTTTATCGATAGACTGAGCGGTGCCGCCGCCGGATTTCCGGCAGCGGCACCGCTGCTTATGATTGCAGAAATTTACGCGATAACACTTGCAACAGCCGTATCGACCCGGTGATCACGGACCGATTCGACAACAATATGCAAAACCGGCGTATCCAGTTCAAACTGCCCGCTTGCCTTTGGAACCTGTCCCAGGATACCAAATATATACCCGCTGAAGGTATCATACTCATCCAGCGGCAGGCTGACTCCTAAAGTCCGGGCAACATCGTCCAGCTCGGTCAGTCCACGAATCCTCCACTTGTTATCATCCAGCTTTACAATATCCTGAGGACCGGATTCATTTTCATTCAGGTCGCCGACCAGTTCTTCAATCAAATCACGAAGAGTGATAATACCGTCCATTCCGCCGTATTCATCCAGTACCACAGCAAAATAGTTGCCGTTTTTTTTCATATTGGCAAACAATACGTCCGCTTTAACAGTAGACGGCACAAATACCGCCGGACGCAGCCCATGGCTGAGCAGTTCTTCCTTACCGTACGATGTTCCCAAACGGAAGATATCCTTTGCACTGAGTACCCCTCGGATATCGTCGATATCTTCGCCGCATACCGGAAAAACGGTATGCCCGCTCTGATGAATGGTTTCCTTCCATTGCTCGAGAGAATCCTTCTCCCACAGGACCGCAACCGAAGTACGATGGGTGCAGATTTCGCCGACCGAAATATCGTCAAAAGCAAAGATATTATGGATCAGTTCCTGTTCGGTTGAATCAATCGAGCCCTTTTCACCGCCGGCATCGACCATCATCCGGATTTCTTCTTCAGTGACGACTTCCTCCTCTTCATCCGGGTTGACCCGCAAAAGCCGCAATACACCATTGGTCGAAGCGGTCAGCAGCCAGACCAGCGGAGAAAATACCTTTGCAACAAAAGTCAGAATTCCCGACAGACCGAGTGCAATCTGCTCGGTTTTTTTCATGGCCAGACGTTTCGGCACCAGCTCGCCGAAGACCAGCGTAACATAGGAAAGCAAAATGGTGATCAGAATGACAATCAACGATCTCGGAACCGCAATGCCCAATCCAGCAAACAGTGACAGCAGCCGGTCGGCAAAGTTGTCAGCCGCGAACGCACTTCCCAAAAATCCCGACAGGGTAATGGCGATCTGAATAGTCGCAAGGAAACTTGCCGGAATTTCTGTCAGCTTTTGCAGCCGGACAGCCTTCCTGTTTCCTTCAGCCACCATTTTTTTGAGGTGGTTCCCGTTTACCGAAATAACAGCGATTTCCGCACAGGCAAATATTGCGTTGAGTGCAATCAGCAGGATCTGCAAAAGGATTTGCCAGAGCCATTGGTTGCTTTCCAAAATAAATTCCTCCTTAAATTGTAGAAAAAAAGTGTTAAATTAAGTATACCATACCTAATTTAACACTGTAAAGCCGGATGTACCCGCAAATTAAACAAAAAAAAGCGGAATTCCGGCATCGGCATTCATTTGACTGGCTCACACTCAACCGGGCACAATGCCGATAGTTACTGCGCAGTTATTTGCGTTATCGACTGCTTACTGTAGCGCTTGTTACTATTATTGAGCCAGCAGGCAGGACACAAAATGGTCTCGTCCGTATTCCCTAAGCTCAGGTGATTTTACGGCACAATCAGGACAGGACACCGGACATCTGCCGAAAAATAAGCAGCCTGACGGCATGTCCAGCGGACTTGGCGGGTCACCTTCCAACACCGAAATATCTTCCTTTTCGGGCTGGAAAACCGCATTGATCAGTGCTTTTGTGTAAGGATGTACCGCATTTTTCAGCTGTCCGGCAGGAAGTATTTCCACAATATTTCCCAGGTACATGACGGCAATCCGATCGGCAAACTTTCCCATCAGTGCAATATCGTGACTGATAAACAGCACCGTCATTCCCTGTTCTTTGCGCAGGCGGTGCAGCAGTGCGATCACCTGTGCCTGTATCGAAACATCCAGCGCACTGGTCGGCTCGTCGCAGATCAGTAAGGAAGGCGCTACTGCCAAAGCGCGCGCGATCACAACCCGCTGCAACTCTCCGCCGCTGAGCTGATGCGGGAATTTATGCAGAACACTTTTATCCAGTTCCACCCTTTGCAGCAGTTCTTCCACCCGGCTGTCGACCTGCTCCCTGGTACACAGATGCCAGTTGACAAACGGTTCCCGTAAAAATTTGTCTATCCGCATCCTCGGGCTCACCGCTCCCGACGGATTTTGCAAAACCAGCTGCATTTTACGCCGCAGTGCTTTCCATTCCTGGCGGGAAAACTTCTTCCCAGGCGCGGAAATCTCATATCCCAACACCTGGATACTCCCTTCGGTGACCGGTTCTATCCCGGTCACCATCCGGACAAGGGTGCTCTTTCCGCAGCCGGATTCGCCGACAATCGCGACTGTTTCACCCGTCCATACTGTCAGGCTGACGCCGTTGACCGCAGTCAGTTCCTTTCCGGAAACAGTATATTTCTTGACAACCTGTTCCAGCTGTAATGCCGGGATCTGTCCAGTTTCTGTCAATGTGTCCGCTCCTTTCTATCCTGTACCTTAGTCCAGTCTGGGAACCGCTTCCAGCAGCCGGATGGTATATTCTTCACGCGGTGCACGGATGATCTGTTCGCGCGTTCCGGTTTCGACCAGACGCCCCTGCCGCATGACGGCAATCCGGTCGCCAATTGCCGCAGCAAGACCGATATTATGGGTGACCATCAGGATCGAAACACCCTGTTTTTTGCACAGATCCCGCAATAGCTTTGCAACCTGCGCGCCGTTTGTCACATCCAGCGCACTGGTCGGCTCATCGCAGAGCAGCAGCGAAGGGCGCAGTGCCATTGCCATTGCGATGGCTGTACGCTGTTTCATGCCGCCGGACAGTTCAAACGGGTAACTATCCAGTATCCGGTCAGGGATCGCAAGAGAAAGCGCCGCAAGTTCCTGTTTTGCCATTTCAAGCGCCTGCTGTTTTGTTACGCGGAGATGGGCGCGCAGCATCTCGGCAAACTGCGCACCGATTTTCCGGCGCGGAGTCAGGTACAGTCCGGCATCCTGAAAAATCATACCGATCTTTTTTCCTCTGAATGCCCGCATCTGTCCGGATGAAGCAGACAACAGATCCTGACCCTCAAACAGAATCTCTCCCTGCATCCGGCAACCGACCGGCTGCAGCCCAATGACAGAGCGCAGCAATGTTGATTTTCCGCTGCCCGACTCTCCGACCAGCATGGTGATCTGTCCCTGCATTACCTCCAGTGACAGGTCACTGACCGCAGGACGTGTTAGGCAAGGATATAAAATGGTCAGCCGATTAAACGACAGGATTGGTTTTTCATTCATTGGATGGTAATGTCCTTTGTAATAATATAGTAATCGATCGGAAACTGAGCGGCTCCGCTGACACGGGAAGAGGTCACCGTATTGCCATAGATATAACCGATATACAAGCTTCCGGCGTCTTCGAGAATCTTTTGGGAAATCTCGCCTGCAAGCTGCTGGCGCTGATCAGGGTCAAAGGTGGAAGAGAGGGTTCCGATCAGCTGGTCAACTTCCGGATTGGAATACTGCTGGTAGTTGCTGCTGCCTCCGGTCAGATAATGCTGAACAAGAAAAATCTCCGGGTCAGCAGTCGGTGCGGTCGAGTCATTTGCCGAACAGAAGTCATAGTTGCCTGACGCGCGAACATCCGACATATTCTCCGTCTGAATCAGCTGGACATCTATCCCAACCTTCTTAAGGTCAGACTGAACCGCCTGGGCGATGATGGCCGCATCTGCCGAACCGTGGTCAGCTGCAATATAATATTGCAGCTGGATATTTTTCCCGTCCGCTTCCCTTAACCCGTCGCCGTCTGTATCCATGTATCCCAGACTGTCCAGAATCTCACTTGCCTGCTGCGGATCATACGGATAGATATCCTCCACCTGCTGCCCACAGACAAGCGCAGTTGAATACAGTCCGGTTGCCGGTGCACATCCGATCAATTCAGCATAGGTATCCTTATCCACCGCCATGGAGACAGCCTGACGGAATTCCTTTTCATCCAGCAGCGGACGGGCATTGTTATAATAGGCGACATTGGTCCTGGGACCGATTGTTTCATATATGGTATACTGACTTTCGTCTGAAAAAAGCGCCAGATTGGAATTGTCGATTGTGGTCGTCAAATCTGCTTCGCCCGACTGCATCGCCAGTACCCGGCTGTCTGAATCCGGTACCGAAAATACCGAGATACTGTCCAGTCCGGGCGTTCCGTCCCAGTAATTTCCGTTACAGACCAGTGTCACTTCTGTTTCCGGCAGAAAGGTGTCAATAATATACGGTCCGGTACAGACCGGCGCAGTATCCATCGTCTGTTCATCTACCGAAGTGTCCACGATGGTAAACAGCGGTTCGCAGAGGTTGTTGACAATCGCACCAGTCGGCTGGATAGTGTGAATGGTCAGTGTCTGACCATCCGCTTCCATTGATTCCAGCTGAAAATATTCACCGGAACGGGTGTTAAGGTCAAAAGCCCGCTGGATGGCGTTCATGCATGCCTGCGCGTCAACCGGATTGCCGTTTGAAAAGGTAACGCCTTCCCTGATCTGGAAAACCCATGTATAATCATCCGTCTGTTCCCAGCTTTCGGCAAGGCAGGGCACAGCCTCGGCATTTTCATCCAGCTTAACCAGTGTTTCACCGGCGCCAATCCGGGAAAGCACCCAACCGTCATAGCCATCTGCCGGGTCAAGGCTGGTGCTGACCCAGAACATCGCAACATTCAGATGTGCGGCATCCTGTGACTGCGCATCCGCAGACGAAGTACCCTCAGAAGTTGTCTTTGCAGCATTGCCGCATCCTCCCAGCACTCCGGCTGCCAGTCCGGCACAAATAACGCTTATTGTCAACCTTTTCCATTTTTGCAGCATCTCACATACTCCCTGTCCATTACAAAATTTATTCCATCCCGTTTTTCGGGTCGAGAACATCCCGTACACTGTCTCCCAGCAGATTGAATACCATTACCGTCACCAGCAGCGCAAGTCCCGGAAAAATCATCATCCAAGGTGCTGTCTGCATATACTGTCTGCTTTCATACAGCATGTATCCCCATTCAGGCGCCGGCGGCTGGGAAGCCAGCCCCAGGAAAGAGAGTCCTGCCAATGATATCATCATATTTCCGATATCCATCGCCGCCATTGTAATCACCTGCGGCAGTACTTCCGGGAGAATATAGCAACCCAGGATTTTTATTTCCGACGCGCCGCCATACCGCGCCTGCCAGACAAAATCACGGTCTTTCAGCGAAACGGTCATACTCCGCACCAGCCTTGCATATTTTGTCCACCAGACCAGCGCCAGCGCCGCTACCGTATTCAGAATCCCTGCACCGATAATTCCGGTCACCGCAATCGCAAAAACCGACCCCGGAAATGCAAGCAAAATATCCATCAGCCGCATCAGTATCCCGTCTGTCATACCGCCTTTATATCCGGCAGCCAGCCCGATTAGTGTGCCGATGACGGTAACCAGCACGACCATCAAAAAGGTCAGAAAAAATGAACTTCCCGCTCCGCAAAGGATTCTGGAAAGGATATCCCGCCCCAGCTTGTCCGTCCCAAACAAATGAAGATCATCCGGCGAAGAAAGGGATGCGGTATAATCCGACGCAAGCGGGTCATAAGGCGCAAGCTGCGGACCGCAGACCGCTATGCCGATCAGCAGCAGTGCCAATGCCAAAAAGATCCCCAGCCGGATGGCTGCCTTATTTTTTATCCTGCTCATCAGACAGTTCCTCCCTTTTTCGTCTCTGCTGCGGGTCAAGCAGCCGGCAGGCTGCATCTCCAATCAGGCTCACTACAAGGTAAATCACTGCCATCCAGATGACATATCCCTGTATCACCGGATAATCCCGTACCCGAATTGCGTCAACAACCATGCTTCCAATACCCGGCCACCCAAAAATAGTCTCGACAATTGCCGCTCCACCCAGCAGATGACCGATTGACAGGCAGATCATTGTGACAATCGGTGTCAGTGCTCCGGGCAGAACGTGACAGGCCAGTATCCGGATTTCTGAAATTCCTCTTGCGCGTGCACCCGCGACATATTCTTTCCCGAGTTCTTCCAGTACAGCGGCCCGAATCTGCCGGATATAGCTACAGCAAAGCGGAATCGCCAATGTGAAAACCGGCAGTACCATACTTTTGAAATCTCCGGCACTGATGACCGGAAACCATTTGAGCACAACGCCAAAATAATACAGTAAAATCAGCGCCAGCCAGAAATTCGGCAGCGAGATTCCAACAAATGAAATGAGCCGTATCAGCCAGTCGGTCAGCTTGTTTTTTCTGACTGCGGTCAATATTCCCAGTGGAAACGCCGTCACGACTGTCACTGCCAATGCACCCGATGCAAGCTGTACCGTTTTGGGCAGTTTGCGGGAAAGCTGGGCAAAAACGCTTTCCCCAAACTGATACGATACTCCAAGGTCGCCGGTCAGCGCATTCCCAAGCCACTGAAAATACCGCACCAGTACTGGGGCATCCAGTCCCATCTCCCGACGTGTTTCCTCCAGCAGTGTTTCACTGGGCGTTATCCCATGTGAAAGAAAATACATCTCTGCTGCATTGCTGGGTGCCGCTGAGGTAATCACAAAGGTCAGAAAAGTTACCCCTAGCAGTACAAATATCAGTTCTAACAACCGCTTTTGAATAAAATGACGTTTAAAATACCGCTTCATCCAGGACAATTTTGTGTCCATCCATCTTCCCCTTTCCCTATTCCGACATA
>CALWWT010000119.1 GCA_944385325.1 uncultured Clostridia bacterium
AAGTGGCCTGTTTTTTGGTTAAGGAATAGGACAACCGAGGGGCCGAGGCTCAAAAAAGCCCGGAATATCAAGGAAAATCATCGCTCAGACGATTGAAGTACGGCCTCAAGGCTGCCCGTCGCGCTCCGCAGTTCAGCAAGCGAACCATCCGCCCTGCACCTGCTTTCCGGGGTTTTTATATAGTGAAATACAAATATCATAAAGTATTTGCGTTTAGATATCGGAGAAAAGTATTCTTTGAAGAGAAAAGCATCAGGGAAGGTAAATTTCGCAGTGATCCTGCAATGCATCGATAAATTTTTGCGCTGCTTTTGAAAACACCTGATAGCGTTTCCAGATGATGGATGCACAGGCTTCCATTTCAGGAAACAGAGGACGAAAACACAGATCACTTTCACCGCTGACATTGATCAGCTTATCAAAACACAGCGCATATCCCAGCCCTTCTTCCACCAAAAGAGAGGCGTTGAATACCAGATTGTACGTTGCGACGATATTTAGCTTGGCGAAATCCCGCTGAAACCAACTGGACATTGACCAGCTGCCGTTTTTCTGCGCAGAGATGATCAGCGGCTTATCCCACAGGTCTTGTGGCTGGACATATTCTTTTGCTGCGAGAGGAGAGTCCTTACGCATCAATATGCCCCAAACGTCATGAAGAGGAATTTCAATAGAACTGTAAATATTCGTATCGACAGGGCCATAAACCACACCGAAGTCGATCAGACCTTTGTCTAGGCGTTCTTGAACAAAAGCCGCATTTCCGCTGAGAATATGGTAATGGATATTCGGGTATTTTTGCTGCAAAGATTTTGCCGTTTTTGCAAAGATACGGATCATATCGGATTCTCCGGTTCCGATATATATATCACCAGCAATCGCTTCATCTGACATGGATATCTCGTGTTGTGTCATTCTGACCAGATCGAGGATTTCTTCTGCGCGCTTACGCAGGATCATGCCTTCTTCGGTCAAAAGTACTTTACGGGAACCTTTTGTTCCGCGGATCAAAAGTTGTTTGCCAAGTTCCTGTTCCAGAGCTTTCAGCTGGGTGGAAAGTGTTGGCTGGGAAAGGTGTAAGGATTCAGCGGCAGAGGAGATGCTTTGTTCTCTTGCCACTGCTAAAAAATACTGCAAAACGCGTAATTCCATTTTTTTGCCTCCTTTCTATTAGGATAACATGTATTTTCATAGGTTTCAACTATAAAGTACGATTTAAAATAAGTATTTGATATATAATCATAAATTCGTTATACTGAGAGCAGAATCTGAGAAAATTGGGAGTGAAAACAGGGAAATGGGATCAAAAATGACTGTTCAGGAGCTGATGCTGAATCTGAAAGCTTGCGGATTGGAAGAAGAAAAATTTGAAGAATACCTTTCCAACTGGAAATCTGGAAAAACAGAGGAGCAATTGAAGCTTTTGTCCGAAAAACGACAGATCATTCTGGACAATATTCATAAACAGGAAAAACAGATCAACTGTCTGGATTACCTCGTTTATCAGATCGAAAAAGGCAGATTACCAATATATCTGTTTTAGAAATAAGTTGTGATAAGGTTGTGAGAATTTGCGTAACGCAATTTTGGTATTACCGGTCAGTCTGATGCTTCTGAGCTTTGCAGGCTGTAACGTGAAAAGTATTGATTTGGCTGAGACTAGTTTATTATCAGCAAGCATCAGTCAGAAAGATAGATTGGAGGAACAGACAGTAATGGAACAAAAAATATTTTATGTAACGGTTGGCGGTAAAACTTTTACAGCCGTTTTTGCGGACAATCCCGGTGCTGACGCTTTGAAAGAGTTGCTTACGGACGGACCTGTTACCATCGATATGGAGGATTATGGCGGTTTTGAAAAGGTAGGAGCGCTTGGACAAGAGCTGCCCTCCAGCAATAGCCGTGTCACCACACAGACTGGCGATATCGTACTCTATCAGGAAAATCAGATTGTGATGTTTTACGGTTCAAATGCCTGGAGTTATACCCGTCTGGGGAAAATAGAGGATCTGACCGGTTGGGAAGATGCTCTGGGCAGTGGGAATATATCAGTCAGCTTATCTCTGACGGAACCACACCTGTAAAGTAATCTTAGCAAATTGTTCAGAAAACTCTCATTCTTCGAATAGTCCGGTAACTGGCGTCTTCGGAGGGTGGGAGTTATTTTTGTCATTAAGTGAGATCAGCACGGAATATTGTAAAAAAAGGGAAAAAAAGGTATAATTGGCAATATACAGGAGCAGAAAGGTGGAGTAAAATGGAAATCCGGTTTGCACAATGTGAGGATTTGCGTCAGATTGCACAGTTATATATATCCAATCATAAGAGCACATACCAGGGGTTATTGTCTGATGAATATTTGCAGGGGCTGACTTTGGAGTATGGACTGAATAAATGGACGCAGTATCTCGCCGGTGGAAAGGGAAAAATATGGGTTGCCTGTGATCAGGGGATTTTTTCAGGGTTTGCGGCAGGGACGGATGATAAGGTACTGCCGGATACCTGGTATCTGGACTCCCTTCATGTTATTCCGGAGGCGAGGGGAAAAGGTATCGGAACCAGACTGATCAGAGCGATAGGAAAATTTGCCTTGGAAAATCATTATACGAAGATGAGTATTTGTATTGTCAGGGGAAATGCAGCGGCTGGATCGCTGTACAGCAAACTGGGTGCGAAACATCTGTATGATTTTGAAGATACTTTTTGTGGGACAAAATCGCAGTCAGAAAAGTTGATCTGGGATAATTTGCAAATTTTTGTGTAAAGTCGATTTTATCCCAACTATTGACAAAGAGCTAAAAAATTATAGCCTTTCCCACCGCGCAGCGGTGAGAAAGGCAGATAAAGAAGACAAAAGTCGATTTTTACAACATATCCTGGACTCTGTTCCAATTATTGACAAAGAGCCAATCTGAACAAGTATGTCAATCGACCCGAACCAGTTTGATCATAACCGCTTCCCGGTCACGGAGATTCAGCAGCGACAGATTCAACCCGCCGTGCATCAGGGCGCCGCCGGTATAGACAAGCCCGCTTGCCGGATCAAGGTAGCGCGCATTTTCGTCCAGACCTCTCAGCTTGAGGATACGGACGTTGACCACCCGTACCAGTACCGAGACATATCCAACCAGTACCGTTTTGCCATCGTCTGAAACGATTTCCCAGGCACCTGCTTCATGGCTGTTCATCAGGCGGTAGTAGCTGCCATCCCGGATAATGGGAGCGTACTCATGGTACTGACGGATCTGGTCAGCGATTTCAGACTTTTCACTATCAGAAAGCTTGGAGATATCCAGCTCGTAACCAAAGCTGCCGCCCATTGCGACAACGCCTCTGGTGTTCAGGGAGGTAACTCGTCCGGTCTGATGGTTGGGAGAAGCACTGACGTGCGCGCTCATTGAGGAAGGCGGATAGACAATCGAGGTACCGTACTGGATAGTCAGGCGTTCAATCGGGTCGGTATCGTCGCTTGTCCAGATCTGCGGCGAGTAGTAAAGCATACCGGGGTCAAACCGTCCGCCGCCGCCCGAGCATCCTTCCAGCAGAAGGTCAGGAAATGCATTCAGCAGCCGTTCGAGCAGTGCGTACAGACCCAGCATGTAACGGTGACCGACTTCCTTCTGGCGTTCAGGCGGCAGGAGAGCCGAGCCGACTTCGGTCAGGTTGCGGTTGAAGTCCCACTTGACATACTCTATTTTTGCACAGCTGAGGATATCGGAAATCCGCTCAAACAGGTAGTCCTGAACATCCTGTCTGGACATATCCAGAACATACTGCCATCTTGCAGGGGAGTTGGGACGACCGGGCAGCTGGAGCGCCCAGTCCGGGTGTGCGCGGTAAAGATCGGAGTCAGGGGAGATCATTTCCGGTTCAAACCAGATGCCCATCTGCATACCGAGTTTGTGCAATTCATCCGACAGATGCCCCAGACCCAGAGGCAGTTTGTTTTGATCGACATACCAGTCACCGAGCGAAGAATGGTCATCATCCCTGCGTCCGAACCAGCCGTCGTCCATAACCAGCATTTCAATGCCAAGAGGAGCGGCAGCTCTTGCGATTTCCAGCAGCTTTTCCTCATTGAATCCGAAATAGGTCGCTTCCCAGTTGTTGATAATGATCGGGCGGTCACGGTCACGCCAGGGACCGCGGATCAGGTGGCGGCTGTACAGCTTATGATAGGTACGGCTCATACCGCCGATACCCTGGTCGGAATAGACCATAACCGTTTCGGGTGTATCAAACTTTTCACCCGGCTGCAGCTGCCAGCCGAAGCCATCAGGATTGATGCCGCACAGGATACGGGTCTGCCCCAGGCTGTCGACCTCTGTTTCGATCGCAAAACTGCCGGAATAAACCAGCGAGAAACCGAAGACTTCACCCATTTCTTCCGAAGCGTCCTTTTCAACAAGCGCCGCAAAGGGGTTATGGATATGACCAGAAGAACCGCGCAGGCTGGAAATGCGCTGACCGCCATGTGTCAGCGGAGTACGCTCAGGAGTCCGTTCCATTGCCCAGGAACCCCACAGGTGCAGCAGATCATAATTGCTGGTCGGGAAATCAGTAGCGGAAGAATAGATCCTTTCCAGTGTAATGGTGTGGCTGCCGCGGTTTTCAGCGCGGACGCTTCTGGTTATGACCGGATAATCGCGGAAAGCGGTGTAAATCAACGTAACCACCAGTCCGGTATGATCCTGCATGTCGATTTCCAGTGTATCGGCGTCCTGTTCTGCGGCATAGGTGGCAGGGAGACCAGGGATTGCGGGTTTGCCGGCATAGATCCTATGGGAAACATAACGCAGATCGACAGCTGGGCTGCCATCAGCACCAACCGCGGCAATCGCGGAAGGACGGAAATCACCGGTTCCGTAGCAAGGATATTCCATCATTGCGGTTGCAAGGGATACAAGTTCATCTTCCTGCGGAGGATTGGGGAAAAAGGAGCCCTGCGGAAGTACAGGCGCAAGGGTTTCAAAGCGGTAATCTCCGTCAGGGAGAGCATGACCATAATACAAATGCGCCAGATAACCGGAAGAGGTCACCTGCATGACCAGCGAAGAACCGGAAGAGCGCAGATGAAAGGTTTTGTTTTCAAATGTTATTGACATAGTTATGATGCCGCATATTGCGGACTTGGCAGAAGGGAACAACGAATGAAGAGCTATGGCATATATTCCGTACAGCCTCTCTGAAAATCAGAGGTTCTGTTCTTTGACAAAACGATAAAATTCCTGTTCAGCCTCTTTATTGGCCTCGCTCACTGTACCGACCGGCATGGTATAGACGGGATATTCTTCTACGCCGTCTACTTGCAGCATGCGGCAGCAGATTTCGTGGTCAAACGCCGCGATACCGCAGCATCCAAGACCGATACCGCTTGCAGCAAGATAGAGGTTCTGACCAAGGTGTCCGGCGTCGATCAGTGCGACCCGGTGAGCATAGATGCCATACCGCCATTCAGCGCGGTAAGCGACCATCGTCCAGTAAAAAACAACGCTGGCTTTGCCAGCCCATTTCTGACCGGACAGACTGTCACCAATTTTTTCGTCTAGTTCAGTCTCGGTACCGATCAGTTCCAGTGCGTGCGCCATCGGCAGATAGTGATAGATACCGGGCTGCAATCCTTCCACCTGTCGGACTGCCAGGTAGGTTTCAAATGGATGGCGGGCACCGCCGCTGGGGACGGTACGCAAGGTTGCATATGATTTTCCGCGCAGCTCTTTAACACCCTGAACTGCCCAGAGAAGGAACGAAAGCTGTGCCAGGCTGATCGGCTGATCGGTATAGATCCTTTCGCTTTTGCGGTCATGAATCAGGGCATATAAGTCATTTTTCATTGCAAGTTTGGAAAAATCCAACGGAAGCGAGATCCATTCCGATTCAGGGCGTATGGCTGCCTTAACCAGCGGAGGCTGGGGGAGACGCTGCTGCTGATCGGAAACAAAATCCTCCTGATAAGGATCATCCTGCCGGTACCCTTTCATAAAATTACGATTTTTTTCAATAATTTGCTTCTGTAAAACAGGTTCAAGCACGAAGGTACACCTCCTGATCTTTAGGCGGCACAAAAACCGGATATTTTTTATGTCACCAATATACTTATACCCAGATTATACCATAATGTAAGCCAAAAGGAAAGCAGGGAATCCGGCATTTTATATAACTTTTTGCCGATGCGATGAATCGTAGAGTTTTACGGGAATCATGTTAACTTACAAAGAAAATATAGTTGACATATGATGAAATTAGTGGTATATTCTTATTGTTAACCTAAAAAATAAAAAAGGTTAACAGAAGGAGACAAAAGATGCGAAACAGTAAGATCCTATCGATTACCCGGATAGCCCTGTGTGCGGCGTTTATTATGGTGTGCAGCTATATTATGATTCCTATGCCATTTTCACCGGTCCCTGTTACTGCCCAGACGTTGGCAATTACCCTTACCGGATTGATTCTCCGACCCAAACAGGCAGGAAGTGCGGTGATTGTTTTTATTCTGATTGCGGCAGTGCTGGGAAAATTCAGCTTAGGACCATCGGTCGGCTATTTTGTTGGATTTTTTGCATCAGCAGTAGTTGTCTCATTGGTCAAAGGGGAAAGGAAAAGTGTAGTCAGATATCTGGCAGCCGCATTGCTGGGCATTCTTGTCACAGATATTCCCGGTGTGATCGGAATGATGCTGGTATTGGATATTCCGCTGAAGGCTGCGGTGGTGGAAGGGATCATCGTTTTTTTGCCGGGAGATCTGTGCAAGGCAGTGGTTGCAGCGATGGCTGCCGTGCCACTGGGGAAGGCGTTGGACAGGGCACATCTGCTGGCTTCATAAAAAATTCATGTCTGTTCGATCCAAATAATAAAATATTTACAAATGAATCCGGAGACGCGCCTTGACTTGTGCGTCTCTTTTTTTTATAATAAAAGTGAACAAGCGTTCATTTTTGCAATACCCAAGAAAAAGGAGGAAACAGCCGTGCAAAAGCCGAAGGAAGAAATCCGCCGAGCAATTTTGCGGGCGGCAGAGGAAGAATTTTATAAAGAAGGATTCAAAGGCGGTTCAATGCGCCGCATTGCTGCCAAAGCTGGAATTTCTCCGGGGAATATTTACGGATATTTTGGCGGCAAAACCCAACTGTTTGAGGAGGTAGTCCGACCGGCGATCGAAGGGGTGAAGGAGGCGCTGCGTACGCCATACCGGTGCCGGTATCAAGGTGTTTTGCGGGAAGTCACCCGGCAGATTGCTGCGACATTCGATGAAAACCGTATTCCGATTCTGATCCTTGCCTATCATGCGGACGGTTCGCCTTATGAAGGAATCGATGGGATACTCAGTCGGGAGATTGCCCGGAGGGTATATCGTGAACTGCTACCGAATCTTCCGGCAGAAAAGCGTTCCCGGCTGCTTGCTGAGATGATTGGTCAGGCATTATTGCGCGGGATGCTGGAGATGTTTGCTGCTCCGCGAGAACAACAGGAGATGGAGCAGGCACTGGAAAGTTTTTTGGAGCTGATGTGCGGAATGATCGGATGCAAAACCGAGAGTGTGGACAGTCTGAATAATGCCGGTTGATTGAAAGGGTGGTCGTGGATGAGCTATGTTGAATTGAAGGACGTATACAAGCGATACAAGATGGGGGAAGTCACAATTACTGCTTCTGATGGGGTCAGTTTTTCGATTGAAAAGGGCGAATTTGCGGTAATTGTCGGAGAATCCGGCGCAGGCAAAACGACGATTCTGAACATCCTGGGCGGCATGGACAGCTGTGATGAGGGGCAGGTACTGGTGGACGGAAAGGATGTTGCGAAGCTTACCTCCCGTCAGTTGGTGGAATACCGCCGGTTGGACATTGGTTTTGTTTTCCAGTTTTATAATCTGGTCCCAAACCTGACTGCAAAAGAAAATGTCGAGCTTGCCACCCAGATTTGTCCGGGCGCAATGGATGCAGCAGAAGTTTTAGGACTTGTTGGGCTGGGCGACCGTCTGGATAACTTCCCGGCACAGCTCTCAGGCGGCGAACAGCAGCGGGTATCGATTGCGCGTGCACTTGCCAAGCGTCCCAAACTGCTGCTCTGTGACGAGCCGACAGGTGCATTGGATTATAATACCGGCAAAAATATACTCAAACTGCTTCAGGATACCTGCCGTTCTCAGCAGATGACGGTTATTCTGATTACCCACAACCAGGCGATTACGCCGATGGCTGATCGGGTGATCCGGATAAAAAACAGCAAGGTTGAAAAGATGAAACTGAACCCCAATCCGATTCCGGTCGAAGAGATAGAATGGTGAGAGGGGTGGGCTTATGAAGAATGTACTCTTTCGGGAGGCACTGCGGGAGATACGCCATTCCAGCAGCCGATTTTTCTCGATACTGGCGATTGTCGGAATTGGGTGCGGCTTTTTTTCGGGAGTCAAGGCAGCTTGTCCCGACATGAAGCTGACGGCAGAGCAGTATTTTTCCGAGTCGAACCTTGCTGACCTGCATCTGATATCCACTTGGGGATTTGATGAAGATGATCTGGCAGAGATTGGTGGCGACCAGGACGTCCGGGTCATGGAGCCCTGCTATACTTACGATGTACTTGCCGAGTCAGCGGACGGCGATCAGCTGGTCATCAAGACAATAGGGTATAATCCGGATGCGCAGCTGAATCTTCCGCGGCTGCATGATGGGCATTTGCCTGAAGCAAAGGATGAATGCGTTATCGGCACTAGTTCTATGGGAGAAACGCATTGGGAGATAGGGGACACGATAGAACTGACCGGTGATGGAGAAGACCTGTCGGAGTCGATGGATACTACGTCCTTTACGGTAGTAGGTATTGCCCAGCTGCCGCAGTATTTTGGGTACAGTTATGGTACAACCAATATTTCTGACGGCGTACTGGACGGGATCATGCTGATACCCGAGGAAGATTATACACTGGAAGTTTATACAGATGTTTATCTGACGCTCAACAGTACACAAGGGCTTTCCTATTTTTCGGAAGAATATGAGCAGGCAGTCGATGAGACGAATGATCGACTTGAGCAGCTGGCAAATGTTCGCAGTGAAACACGGTACGGCGATACGATCGATGAAGCAAATGAAGAGATTGCAGACGCCGAAGAAGAAATTGCCGATGGTGAGCAGGAACTCGCTGATGCGGAAGCGGAACTGGCGGATGCGCGTGCCGAGTTGGATGACGGTTGGGCGGAATATTACGACGGTAAGGCAGAAGCTGACCAAGAACTTGCTGATGCTCAGAAAAAGGTTGATGACGGTGCCCGTGAGCTGGCAGACGGTGAAGCAGAGTGGCAGAAAAACTATGACAGCTATCAGGATGCGGTGACCCAGTTGTCTGATTCGCGAAAACAGCTGGATGATTATATTGCACAGGCTGACGAGCTGGAAAGCCAGCTGACCGAATCCGCTGCCGCGATTGAGCAGGGCAACCAGCTGCTTGAAGGATTACAGGGAATTTATTCCGGATTTGCCGGGCAATCGGTACCGGATGTAACAATGCTGGATGAAAATACACAGGCGGTTATTGCGGCTTCGGCGAGTTTGGATAGTACCCTTCCCAGTCTGCTGACCGGTTATGTCACATCCAGCGGCAGAGAGAAACGGCAGTATGGTGCTGCGCTGGAAGAAGTTATTGCCGGAGCACAGACGACAATGGCTGAGAACGAGGCACTTTATGAGCAGGGACAGGAGTCTCTTGCACAGCTTCGGCAGGGAATAGCGGATGGTGAAGCAGAGTATGCCTCCGGTAAACAGAAGCTGGATGAAGCAAAAGTCCAGCTGGATGAAGGTAAGCAGGAGCTGGACAATGCCCGTGCCGAACTGGAACAGGGACGCAGAGATCTGGAAACAGCCCGTGCAGATGCCGAAAAGGAACTGGCTGACGGATTGGCTGAACTGGAAGACGGCGAAAAGGAATATGAAGACGGGCTGTCTGAGTATGAAACCCAGCGACAGGATGCTGAAAAAGAGATTGAAGAAGCACGTCAGGAAATTGAAGATGCCCGTGAAGAACTGGAAGACCTTCAGAAACCGGAATGGTATCTGTTGGATCATGACAGCTTTCCCAGTGTCGGGTCGATTGATGACGATGCCGAAAAGGTGGACGCGATCGCGGCGGTCTTCCCGGTATTTTTCGTACTGGTTGCGGCGCTTGTCTGCCTGACGACGATGACGCGGATGGTCGAGGAAGAACGGACCCAGATTGGTACTCTGAAGGCACTGGGCTTCAGCCGTGGTGCGGTTATGTTCAAGTTTATTCTGTATGCTGTGCTGGCAAGCGTGATAGGAAGTATTGCCGGATGTCTGCTGGGACTGAAACTGCTGCCATATGTAATTACCAGCTGTTATCAGGCGATGTATCAGGTGCCGTATATCCTGCTTCCTATCCGCTGGGGATATCTTGCAGGGTGTATGGTGGTATCGGTTTTCTGCACCAGCCTGGTGACGGTCATAACCTGCTATGGCGTTATGAATACGGTGCCGGCGCAGCTGATGCGTCCGAAGTCTCCCAAAAACGGTAAACGGATCTTGCTGGAGCGGGTCGGATTTTTCTGGAAACGGCTTTCTTTCAGCGGCAAAGTTACCTGCCGCAACCTTTTCCGGTACAAATCACGGGTTCTGATGACGGTGATCGGTGTTGCCGGATGTACGGCACTGATGCTGACAGGTTTTGGGCTGCGGTATGCAATCAGTTCGATATCCGAGCGGCAGTATGGTGAGATTTTTGTCTATGACAGCAATCTGTCGCTTTCTGACAACCAGTCTTCTGAACAAATTCAGACACTGATCGATGAAACGACTGCTGCCGAAGGTGTAAGCAGTGTACTGGCACTGACCAGCAAACAGACCGATGTTCTTTCCTCTGACAGCAAAAAAACGGTCGTTTCGGTTACCATGTATATACCTGACAATCCAAATGGCTTGGAAGGGTTTATCAATCTGCGAGACAGTGATACAGGGGAATCTCTAGCGCTGACAGATGACGGCTGTATTATTACCGAGAAGCTTTCTCAGCTTTTGTCAGTAAATGTTGGAGACAATATCCTGCTGCGTGATGCGAACGGTGAAAAACGGGAGATAAAGGTGACTGGAATCGCTGAAACGTATGTCAGCCATTATCTTTACCTGACACCTGCACTGTATGAATCACTGTTCCGGGAACCGGCTCAGCCGAGTGCGCTGCTGCTGACGATGGAGGAAAACGCGGATACATCGGCAGCCTATGCGAGTCTGCTGCAGCTGGATGGAGTACAGGGACTGGTCGGTATGAGCTACTATGCCGATGCCTTCTCTGATCTGGTTGCGTCGCTGAATATGATTGTATGGGTGCTGATCGGTGCAGCTGCGGCTCTGGCGGTGATTGTTATGTATAACCTGATTAACATTAACGTCAGCGAACGTGTCCGGGAACTGGCTACCATCAAGGTACTGGGATTTTATGACCGCGAGGTTTCCGATTATATCTGCCGTGAAAATACGGCAGCAGCCCTGATGGGTATGCTGGTGGGACTGGTTGGCGGTATTGCACTGGAGGAATTTGTCGTCAATACGGCGGAAGTGGATGTTGTATTGTTTGTACATGGTCTGCCGGTGAGCGCTTATCTGTTGTCAGCCGGACTGACGATTGTCTTTATCCTGCTGGTCAACCAGATTGTACACCACAGTCTCAAGAAAATTGATATGGTTCAGTCGCTCAAGAGCGTTGAATAATCTTTGCCAAACAGAACACGGGCGGTGTACCGAATGAAGGTACGCCGCCCGTGTTCTGTTATTTATTGGAATAAATATAAATGGATGGAGTTTTTTCCGTTCCGTTTAAGTCTGCTAAACCCTGCGCATCACCGTCGCTGGCATCAAAGATCATTTCGTTGGTATTTTGATTTTGATATTCTTCCATCCAACTGGACAACCATACCGGTTTATCTTCCTGAGAGTCCCATATCACGGTATATTCATTTTTGTCTGAGTGCGGTATAAATTCTGCCCAGCCGACATTATCAGGTGTTCCGCCGATCAGGAGAAAATGCTGTGTACCGTCTGTGTCAGTTGTTTCATATACATAGGCTGTTGTATCGGAGCAGAACTCTGTGATATTGGTTTTGGTGCCGTTCAGTACAAAATAAATCTGTCCATCTGACACCTCAACCGGAACAGTATCTCCTGTATCATTAAACGTCGTATAAATAAACTCATCTTTCGATATTCCCTGTTCGATATTGCCTCCGGTCAGCAGTCCAATTACCGCTTTTCTGAATTCAATGCTGGCGGCGAAAACGGTTCCCAGCGAGAGTACAGCAGTCAGAGCAATTACCGCAAAGCAGACGGCCATTTTATGGAGCCGGCGGCGGTAAAAAACTGGATGACGGGAAGGATAATTTGTCATTGCTTCGGCGATGTACTTCTGGTTCAGTTCACCCATTGCGTCAGAAAACATTTTTGCATTCATACGAGCACTCCTTTGTCCTTGAGATATTGTTTGAGTTTTTTTCTGATACGGGTCAGCCGTACAGAAACATTTTTTTCTGAAAATCCCGTCTGCCGGGCGATTTCTCCGCAGCTGTCTGCAAACCAGTAACGCCGCATGAAGATGAACCGGTTTTCGGCGGTCAGCGTATCCAGAAAATTTTCCAGTATAACTGCCAGTTCAGAAGCCTCCATCTGATTTTCCACTGTTTTTCGGTCTGCCAGACAGTCTTCAATTTCCTCCATTGCAACGGTATAATCCCTGTTTCGTTTGGCTGCTTTATTTTTCCAGTAGACGTTCAGTGAGATATTGCGGACGATCTTTATCAGATAAGAAAGCAGCGGGTCAGGTCTGGCAGGCGGAATGGTATTCCAGGCGCCCAGATAAGCGTCATTTACGCATTCTTCCGCGTCCTGATGGTTGCTTAGAATATGAAAGGAAAGGTTATGGCAGATTTCCCCATACTTATGATCCAATTCCCGGATTGCGTCTTCTGAGCGGCCGAAAAAAAGCGCGATTATTTTTTCATCTTCCATTACATCTACCACCTCCTTTGTGTCTTCAATTATCTACTACGGTTTTACACCTGAATACTACATGTTCAAAAGTACTTTTTCAAAAATTATATCACAATCTTATTTTGCCGCTCGTCATGGGCAAGATAAAATATTTTTTGTTATCCGCGTGGGATTTTGTCAAAGCCGGTGTATAATTGGGTAGAAGAGTAAACCGAAAGGAGGAAAGCCGGATGCAGCCCAGAGAGATGATTGACCGTCTGCGGGCCGGTGATGAAACGGCACTGGACGATCTGATACGATATTATCGTCCGCTGATCTGTTACATTATCACGCCGATTCTGGACAATGCGCATGACCGGGAGGAATGTATTTCCGAAGTAGTCATGCGGGTATGGGACGGAATCGGAAGCTTTGACCCGGGACGTGGAAGCTGGAATGCATGGCTGACGGCGCTTGCCCGCAATACTGCGCTCAATAAGGCACGCGGCAGCCGAAAATATGCAGTATCTGATCTTTCACCCGATACACCGGATACCAGTCCGACTCCGGAACAGGAGATTCTGCGCCGTGAGCAGCAAAAGGCTTTGTATCAGGCATTAAAGCAGCTTCCGCAAGCTGAACAGACGCTGTTTTACCGTAAATATTATTATTTGCAGCCGACCGCCCAGATTGCCGCAGAACTCGGTATCACCGAAAGGGCAGCGGAAGGACGGCTGTATCGAATCAAACAGAAACTGCGCAAAATGCTGGGAGGTGAGTCAGATGGATAAACAACAGCAGATACCGTTTCCGGATGAGGAGATGTTTGCTGATTTGCTGACAGGTTCAGACGGATTGCCGCCGGATGAAGTGGTCGGAGCGGTGACGCCATGGAAAAAAGCAATCAAACGCATTTTGATCGGAATGGTACTGATGACCATTACCCTGAATTTCTGGAACCTGAATTATCTGCTTCCGCTGATAGGGGTTATCCTGTTGCTGCTGGGGCTGCGGACGCTGCGCAAGGAAAATCGATGGCTGAAAGGCTGTTTTTATCTGGCAGTCCTGCGGCTGGGGGTGCTGATGGTTCAATTGTTGGGTAATACGACAATCCGGGTTGACCTGTTGATGGATACTCTGCCGTACAGCGGCCAGCTGCAATGGGCAGTCACATTTTTGGGAATAGGATTGGTGTTGGGGACAGTACTTTGCCTTTGGCAAGGATTGCGTGCCATCCGTCAGAAGGCGGGTCTTCCACCTGATACACATAGCGGAGCTGCATTGCTGGTCTGGTACGGTGTGACCTGTATCCTCGCATTTGTGAATTACAACGGCCTGATATTGCCGCTGGCGATGCTGATAGCGTATCTGCTGATTATCCGGAGCATCTTCAAACTGTCCCATTCATTGGATGAGGCTGGTTATCTGGTGAAACCATCGCCGGTCAGATTGCCCGACTGGGCGGTCACAGTGGTCATTGTCAGTATACTGGCAGCCGGCGCGGCAATCAGTTACCTGTTCCTGTCCGGTTACCCGATGGACTGGCAGCCGGTTGAGACGGTGGAGTTTTCCGAGAGAACCGAAATTTGTGAGCAGCTTATCCAACTTGGTTTCCCGGAGGAAATACTGGACGATCTAACAGATGAGGATATCCTTGCCTGTCAGGATGCGGTGACGGTAGTTGTCGATACCCACTCTCATCCGGTGAACGATGGGCGAGAGGTTATGCAGGGAACGGAAAATCACCGGATTTACCGTACGGTGTATGATGTAAAAGAACTGCGGATCACCGGGATTGCTGTACAACTTGCCGGTGAGCGGGAAAGCTGGAAAATATTCCACCACTTTGTCTGGAAAGTCGATCCCGGATTCCCCGGAACCGAGTCGATACAGATATGGCCGGCATGGAGATTGAGTGAAGGCTGGTGGATGGAAGGGGAAGTGAGCGGACGGCTGCTGGTGGATCGCGACGGGCAGACGTATACTGCGCCTTATGCCTGCCTGGGCAGTCAAAGCTACACATCCAACAGCTTTCTGTTTGGTGGTCAGCCACAGACCGACCTGTTTGCAGCCTTTTCACTGCCGAGATGGGGTGAGAATAAGCGCGGATATGTCAGCTACGCGGTCAGCGAGGTGTCAGACGGCTGGATTATCGACAGCTGGTTCAACTATACCCATCAGCGCAGCTGGCTCCAATATCCCGTTCAGTCGGCGATGGAGAACCAGATGTCTGGCAGCTGGAATCTGAATAGCGTATTTAAGGAAGTGCAGGATGCACTGCAATTTCATTCGACTGAGGAAGGAATTAAGATGCTCAGCTGAAAAGTACCGCCAAATCTTGACAGATGGAAGAAAAAGTGGTATCCTGAATATAGTTAGTTAACGCTAACCTTATGATCTGAAAACAGGAGGTTTGGGATATGATTGAACTGATTCTTTCCAATCTGAGCAATATAATCATCGTGGTCATCCTGCTGGCAGCAGTCTTGTTTGCACTGCGCAGTGTTTTGAAAAAACGTAAATCCGGCGGCTGTGGATGTGGTTGTTCCGGCTGCTCCGGGTGCAGTGGTTGCGATGTAACCTCAGCGCCGCCTGCTGCGGACAAAAAGAAAGAGCCTTCCGACTGCTGCCAGCCGAAGGCTCCAAAGTGAATATGTTGAAATACGCTCCCGCTCAGCCGTTTTCCGCCGGTTTGGGCGGGAGTTTGCTTAAGTCATGGCGTATGATGTAAGCATATAGTCCCAGCAGCAGCGCACCTGCCAGTACCCATGCGACCGAACCTGCCATACAGATACCAAAATAACTGTGGTATTGTGCGGCGATTACCGCTACAACACCTCTGCCGATCAGTTCGGCAATACCGGCGGTCATCGGCAGCAGCCCGTATCCCAGCCCCTGGATACCATTGCGGTAAAGGTTGACGATTGTCAGCGGGATGAAGAAAGCGCCGATACATTTCAAGTAGAGGTCGACCGAATCGATGACACTGCTGACGTCGCCCGAGATGAACAGATAGGTCAGGTATTTGCCGACGGTCATGACCAATGCTCCGGCAATGACCGAGTAAATGATTCCCATCATCGTCGCGGAACGGAATCCCTTTCGGATACGCGCAACATCACCTGCACCAATATTCTGTGCCGAATAGTTGGCCATGGCCGTACCCATTGCAACATACGCCTGGGTGACCAGCTGTTCGATCTTGCCTGCTGCAGTGAAGGCTGCCACGAGCGTGGAACCAAGCATGTTCAGCGAGGTCTGGACCATCATTGAACCGATAGCGGTAATGGAAAACTGGAGTGCCATCGGAACACCAATCTTCAGCTGAGCAGCCATCATATGCGGATTGACCTGAAGGTCTTCTTTGTGCGGATGGAGGATCGGGACTGCCTTTGCAATATATAAAAGGCAGAGCAGACCGGAAATTCCCTGGGAAATAATCGTTGCCCATGCGGCTCCGGCAGTACCCATGTGGAACTGGATGATAAACAGTAAGTCCAGCAGGATATTCAGCAGTGCAGCGACAATCAGAAAGCAAAGCGGTATTTTGCTGTTGCCGAGCGCACGCATCAGGCAGGAAAGCAGATTATACAGCATCGATGCCGCCAGACCGGCGCAGATGACGATGATATAGTTATATGCGTCGGAAAAGATATCCTCCGGAGTATGCATAAAGGTGAGCAGTGACTTCATCATAAGGACAGATACGGTTGTCATTACGACCGAAACAATTGCCGTAAGGATCGTGGCATTGACAGCGGCACGGCGCATACCCTTCATATCATTTGCACCGAACCGTTGTGCGACCTGAAGGGTAAACCCATTGGTCATACCCATGGCTAGACCAGTGACAAGAAACATAATGGTGCCGGTACTTCCTACAGCGGCGAGTGCGCCGGTTCCGACAAACTGACCGACGATAATGGCATCGACCATGTTATAGAACTGTTGGAAGAGATTTCCGATAAATAGCGGAACGGTAAAGCCAAGAATGATTCTGCCGGGACTGCCCTTTGTCATATCTTTTTGTGCTGTTTTCATAGATGCGCTGTCCTTTCTGTAGTCCGGCAGAGGTTTGCAAGATGAAAGCCGGACAGATGGGAGATACATATTTTGTTCCTACAGTAGAAATATTATAGGGAAAAAGGTCCGATTCTGCAATATTCAATCCTACAAATTTCAGCAGAGAAATTCTTTAAAAGCAATCTATTTTTACCTTTCAATTTTCTCTGCAAAAATTGAAAAACCCCTTGACAGATAAGTAAAAATATGATATTCTCTAATCAAGGTTAGCTATTGCTAACTGAGCAAACTGCGGCAGCATCAGCTGCCTTTTTGTAAACACTATAGTTAGCATAAGCTAACCAGAAAATAAGAAAGGAAATCGTTATGAGCGTAGTAATCGTCGGCGGGAATGACTGTATGGTCTGTCAATATAAAATACTCTGCAAAAAATATGGATTCCGCGCAAAAGTCTTTACCCAGATGACCAGTACAATGAAACAGCAGATCGGTACGCCAGATTTGCTTGTCTTGTTTACCGCGACTGTTTCCCATAAGATGATTCGCTGCGTACTCAGTGAATGTAAAAACCAACGTCTTGAAATAGCCCGCAGCCATTCCAGTTCGCTGTCTGCTCTGCGGGACATTCTGGAAGAACATGCTGGCAGCTGATTTGACTGCCGGAAAGGAGAAGCTTGCCATGTCTGAAGAAATGCTTGTACGCCATTGTTCGCCTACACTTGCCGGATTAAAAACTGCCAATCTTGTAAACTGCCCCTGTCCATCCCGAAAAGAACTGCTGGACAGTTTACAGAAATATAACCGCCAGCTGAATCCAAAAGGCGTATTTTTTCAGCTGCTGGGTTGGGGAAAAGGCACCGCGCTTGTATATGTATACCGTCCCGACCGATTGGGAAAGGACCTGACAGGGGAAGGGTGGTCGATCCTCGGTAAAGAGGGGTACACCGATCCGGACGCGTCAAAGTGTCTGCGCTGCCTTGCCCGGAGGCTGAAAGAAAGCGGTGATTTTCCGCATGAAATCGGTTTGTTTCTCGGTTATCCGCCGGAAGATGTTGCTGGATTTATCAAGCATCGCGGACAGGGATGCAAGTGTGTTGGCACCTGGAAAGTGTACGGAGATGCCGAAGCAGCCCGGAAAACGTTTGCCCGATATAAAAAGTGTACAGATATCTATCTGCGTTTGCACCAGGACGGTTGTCCGTTGACCCGTTTGACTGTGCGGAGCGGAGTATTGCAGGCAGGATAAAAAACGCCCGGCTATCTATCTGTTGATAGCCAGGTGAGTTTGTCGAAAAACGTTTTTAGGATTGGCAAATCGACTGTTCAAGATTGGACAAACCATTTTTAGAGAACAGCAGGTCCAGGGGCGCGCTCCGCGCGCAAACCCATAAAAAAACGTAGCCATTGCCCATGCAAAGCATGGCAATGGCGGAAAAAGAGGACGAGCGGTTGACTTTATCGACAGCCTGACCCGGCTATCAACAGATAGCCGGGTATTTATGCGCATAATAGTTATTCTTTTTGAGCGATGCGGCAGCAATATTATCCCGAATAACTTTCCAGCCAGTCGATCATTGCCTGTCTGCCTTGCTGGCTGATCGGGAAAGTGTTTTCAGAAACCTGTTCGGGCGGCGTCATTTCCAGACAATATTCACCCAACCACACCTTGCAAAGCATATTTTTTCCGTCGGGGAAGACCTTGTACCGTTTAGCTTTATAACTGCCGCTGAAAATATTTCCGCTTTCAAAATAGTGCAGCAGGGGCATGGTATCTGCGATCATAGTTATTTTCCCGCCTTTCAGATGTGATATTTTTCTTTCAGGCTGTATACTGCACCCAAGAGATTCGCGTCATTGCCGCCGCTGCATGCAACAACGATCGGACGGTTGAAATCGCAGTTCCATTCTTCCAGATACTCGTCAATTTTCTGCTGAAGCAGCGGGATAAAGGGTTTCCATCCCGAGATGCCGCCGCCGATAAAGATTCGGTCGGTGTCAAAAGTGAACTGCATCTGGATGCAGAAGTAGGCGAGGTTGCCAATGAATTCCTCCCACAGACGCGCCGCGACCGGGTCGGTTTCACGATTGAGATAGAAATCGGTGCAGAACATATGCTTTCCAGTTTCTTCAAAATACCGCTTTTCATAAGGAATTGGCGCGGTCAATTCAGAAAAACCCTTCATGCCGCGGGCAGGAGAGACATAGCCCATATCACCTGCGAAGAAATGGGTTCCGCGGTAGGGCTTCCCGTTGAGGAACAGCGCGCCGCCCTGACCGGTGCCGAGCACCAGCGTCAAAAAACTGTCATATCCCTTTGCGCCGCCAGCCCAGTATTCGCCCATCGCACCGGCCTGGCTGTCCTTTTCCGCCCGGACCGGCACATCGACCAGCCTGCACAGGTCATAAAAGCATCTGCCTTTGATGTACAGGACCGAGGGCGCCATCCATCCGCGGACGATTCCATCTTCCGGGTCGATACATCCGCAGGAGGAAATGCCGATACCACAGATCGGGTATTCTTTTTTTAGCCGGTAATAAACGTCAGCCATCATCTGCACCATACCTTCAAAGGTATCGGGATGAGACTGTTTTTCATGATAGACAACTGTTTTTTCGTCTGTAACTACGCCGACCTTGGTGCTGCTGCCGCCGACATCAAATCCGAGATAATATTGCATAATCTGTAACCTCCTGACGCAGAGCCTGAGCGCTCTTTCAAGTTCATTATAACAAACCGGTTTTGACATTGCAAGCGGTGTGTAAAATTTCTCAGATGATTGTATATAAATATATAGCACGGTTGCGCCGGCAGTCTGCAATATGATATAATCATAACAGGTAATTATTTGTCAGGAGGGAATGTAATGAACTGTCCAGTCAGCCGCCGAACCCGGGAGGAACTTCCGGTACTGGCAATCTGCTACGATTTTGATAAGACCCTTTCGCCCGACAATATGCAGGCGCAAGGGTACATACAGGATGTCGGATGTGATGTCCAGCGGTTCTGGGAGGAATCCGACGCTCTTGCCCATGAAAACGGAATGGACTCAAACCTTGCCTATATGTTCAAGATGGTGGAGGAAGCGGAGGGGAATCTGGTTCTGACCCGGAGTGCATTGGAAAGCTACGGCGCGAAGGTGGCGCTGTATCCGGGAGTAGAAGAATGGTTTGAGCGGATACGGGATTTTGGAAAACAGCACAGTGTAAAAGTCGAGCATTATATCCTTTCTTCCGGGCTGAAGGAGATGATCGAAGGGACGTCAATTGCCAAAGCAGGCGCTTTTGAGGCAATATTTGCCAGCAGCTTTTATTTCAACCACCGCGGGACCGCGAAATGGCCTGCACAGGCGATCAATTATACCAATAAAACCCAGTTCCTTTTTCGGATAGAAAAAGGGGTGCTGGATGTTAATGATCATGGTGTCAATGAGTATTTTACGAAGGATAAAATCCGTGTTCCTTTCCGTAATATGGTTTATCTTGGAGACAGCGATACCGATATTCCCTGCATGAAGCTGGTCAATACCTACGGTGGGCATTCGATCGGAGTATATGATCCTGCATCCGGACGGGATAAGGTATTGCGGCTGCTGCGTGAAAACCGTGTCCGTTACATAGCTCCAGCCGATTATCGGGAAGGGGAGCAGCTAGACAGCCTGCTCAAAGCGATCATCCTCAAGACCAGCGCAAATGAGGTCTTGGAACGCCGGCATGAACAGGATCTTGCCGAGGCTTTTGCGGAAATAACGCCGGATGCATAAACACGGTGTTATGAAAGTAAAACCGCCTGTATTTTGAGATACAGGCGGTGAGCGTGTCGATAAAATCAAGTTTTTCATTTTCATCCACCGTTGCCGCTTGTTGCGGCAACGGCTACATTTTTAGAGAGGTTGCGCGCCAGAGGCGCGCGCAGGGCACGGTTCGCTGCGCGAACCATCCGCCCTGCACCTGCTTATTCAAAATAGCGTTTTACAAATCATCTGATAAGTGTTTGTAACCGAATAAAAATAGTTTATCGACAGACTGACCGCCTGTATTTTGAGATACAGGCGGTTTTGTTGAAAAACTCTGTTACTGAGCGTCATATTCTGCCCGAAGCTTGGCGAGAATCTTTTCCTAATCTTCTTTTGAGCAGCCCATCAGACGTATTTCGATCGGTTCATCGAGACTCATCGAAAGAATACCGATCAGACTTTTAGCATTTGCGACCGCTGATCCGGACACGAGGAAAAAATCTCCATGGATCGGTGTCAGAAAACTGGCCAGAGCCTGAACCCGCTTCATATCCTGAAGACGAATCTGTATACGCGTCATAAAATATCCTCCCTTTGGCCTGTACACACGACGTCTGTGACGCGGCCGCAGTATTACCGTTACCGGTTTACTTATAGTTTATCTGGATACAATCAGCAGCAGAGTATCCGATTTTTCTTTATTATAGCATATTTATGCGTCACCTGCAACGGAAATTTTCCGTAAAATACCACTTTACCCTAAATATGCCAGTTTCAGCAGGTCATTATTTCAGTTCAGCAATGGTAACGCCGGTTTCACCTTCACCATACGCGCCCAGACGAAAACTCTTGATGCTCTTGTGCTTTTTTAGGTGATTCTGGATTGCTTCGCGCAGTGCACCAGTGCCTTTGCCGTGGATAATCGTGATCTGATGGACACCCGACAGGACACTGGAATCGATAAAGCGGTCGACTTCAATCAGCGCTTCTTCGATATTCATGCCGCGCAAATCTACCTCAGCAAGACCGCTTCTTCCGCCAACCGAACGGCTGCCGCGGGAGATGCCGGCTGTACGGACACCGCCGGCACGTTTGCCGGTAGGTTTTCCTTCGATAGAAATCTTAGCCTTATCCAGCAGCCGCAGGTTTCCAATCGGAACGCGGGACTTGAGGATACCTGCCTGTACCAGAACCATACTGTTTTTATCAACTGGCTTGAGAACAGTACCTTCCTTGTCAATATCATAAATCTGGACGATATCGCCCGGTTTCAGCTCACGCGGGAGGGTATATCCTTCATTTGTACGTTCGTGAATCGGGTTTGCGGCATCATGCATCCGTCCCATTCTGCCGCGGACAGAGGAACGGGCATTCAGCAGCAGCTTGCCAACTTCTTCCGAATCTTTCAGTTTTTTGATCTGGTTCAGTTCGGCAAGGACAGCATCCGCCTGCGCCTGTACATCCCGTACAATAGCCTGTGCCTGGATTTTCGCTTTTTCTTCTTCCTTTTCGCGCTGTTTATCCAGTTCAGCCCGGAACGCGTCGATTTCAGCCTTCTGGCGGTCGATTTCGCGTTTTTCTTCTTCGACCGCTTTGAGGGTTTCTTCATATTTTTGGCGGGAAGCCTCAAGCGAATCGACAATTTCTTCAAACCGTTTGTTGTCACTTTCCACCAGACCGGCGGCATTTTCAATAATATCCTCGTCCAGTCCAAGCCTTCTGGAGATTGCGAAGGCGTTGGATTTGCCGGGTACGCCGATCAGCAGCCGGTAGGTCGGCATCAAACTTTCGACGCTGAACTCACAGCAGGCATTTTCAACCTTTTCGGTTTGCAGCGCGTACATTTTCAGTTCGGCATAGTGAGAGGTAACTGCGACCTTTGCACCGCGCATCCGCAGTTTTTCGAGAATGGCGACTGCCAGTGCAGCACCTTCGACCGGGTCGGTACCCGAACCCAACTCGTCGATGATGACCAGGGAGGTATAGGTTGCGACACTCAGGATACTCACCAGATTGACCATATGCGCCGAGAAGGTCGACAAACTCTGTTCAATACTCTGTTCATCGCCGATATCGACCAGAATGTCTTCAAATACCGAGATGCTCGACCCATCCGCGACCGGAATCAGCAGACCGCACATTGTCATCAGCGTCAGCAGACCAGCTGTTTTCAGTGTAACCGTCTTACCACCGGTATTGGGACCGGTGATGACAAGGGTCGTATATTCATCACCCAGCGCAAAATCGATCGGCACGACCTTTTTCGGGTCGATCAGCGGGTGACGTGCTCTTTTAAGCAGGATATGTCCATCATCGGTGATTTTTGGTGCCATAGCCTTCATCCGGTAGGCGAGGGTAGACTTGGCAAACAGGAGATTGAGGTCAATCACCGTTTCAAAGCAGCGGATGATGCCATCCGCTTCTTCGCCGCATCTGCCGGAAAGCTCCGACAGAATCCGTTCAATTTCCTCTTTTTCCTTGGATTGCAGCACCCTGATTTCATTGTTGGCTTCGACGACCGCTGACGGTTCAACAAAGTATGTCGAGCCGCTGCCGGAGGTATCATGCACCATACCGGGAATTTCACTCCGGTATTCTGCTTTGACCGGTACGACAAAACGTCCGTCGCGCATGGTAATGATCGAGTCCTGCAAATACTTCTGGTAGGTTGAGGAGCGAATCATCTTATCCATTTTTTCGCGGATTTTCAGTTCAGTCATCCGGATCTTACGCCGGATCGCAGCCAGTTCAGGGGAAGCATTGTCATCCAGTGCGTCCTCGCTGATAATAGCAGATGAGATTTCCCGTTCAAGGGCGTTGTTCAGATACAGTCTTGAAAACTGCTCTGAAACAGCATTTTCTTCCTCATCCCACTGGTTGTGCCATTGGTCGAGGATTCTTGCCTGACGCAGTACCGCTGCAATCGCCAGCAGGTCGCTGCATGAAAGGGTACCGCCCGACTGAGCGATTTTGAGCCGCCCGACGGGATTGCGCAGTGTCATAAAGGTCGGCGTTCCAAACCGGACCGTCAGATGAAAGAGATCAGACGTGCGGTTAATTTCCCGCTGGACGTCCTCTTTTTCAGTCAGGGGCTGGATGGAAAGAGCCTTTTCACGGGCAGTCTCGCAGCAGGTCAGATCAGCGAGCATCGCCAGCACCTTGTCCAGCTCCAGGTTTTTCATATATTTAGGTTCAATCATGTATTTATTTTCCTCCGAAAACAAAGGAGAGGGAATCCGAGCGGCTATTTTACCGCTCAAATCATTGATTTATAAAAATCCAGCGTTCCGAATTTCCCGCCTGTCTGAAACAGTGTAAATGCTTCAGCAGCTTCACCAAACGCCTTTTCGGCGTCATCCGACAACCGGAAGGAAAACAGCTTTTGCAAAGGCGCAGTAATCACATGCAAAAACGCCTTTTCCACCGCTTCCGGGAAGATCACCCGGCTGACCGGTCTTTCGGACATCTTCTGGTATTCCGGGAAACAGTCATCACACAGGAGAATGCCGTCACCCGGCAGCAGCCAGAAATTGCCGTCTTCTTTTCCGCATCCGGCGCACCCGCCGACATCCGGCTGAAATCCGGACAGACACATCAACCGCAGCTCATAAATACCCTTGAGTATCCTTTCACTTTTTTCGCCCTTTTGCAGCAGGTAAAGGGTATTCAGCAGCAGCCGCAGCGTTTCCTCAGCGGTTTCCTTCTGCGGCATGACAAACCTTGTCAGTTCCGCCAGATAAGCTGCCAGCGACAGCCCGG
>CALWWT010000120.1 GCA_944385325.1 uncultured Clostridia bacterium
GGTCCAGGGCGGTAGCCCTGGGCGCGCCCTTGGCGCGCAACCCCATAAAAAAACGTAGCCATTGCCCATGCGGAGCATGGCAATGGCGGAAAAAGAGAACGAACGATTAACTTTTTCGACAGCCTGAAGCGGACAGGCACAAGCCTGTCCGTCCTATCAGTTATTCCTTTCCGACCGGGATTCGGTATCGGACAGATCTTCCCGCAACTGACGGTCGCGGTCGATCAGCACCCTTGCCAGCAGCCCGAAAGAAGCCGTCATATACGGTATGACAAAAACAGCCGGTACCAGCAAAATACACAGCAGCGCCGCCGGAATAAACGACACCATCAGCATAAAGATTTCACCGGTAAATCCACGCGAGATCCGCAGCGAGATTTTAAACGCCTCGATCACCCCAAGGTCTTCATCCGCCAGCAGAAACCCGACCGCAAAAAACCTTGCCGTCCATATCGCTGCCAGCAAAAACCCAACTGCGATCAGCACCATTCCCAGCAGCAGCAGCGCAATCCTGCATAAAGCCGCGCCGCCGGTACTTCCCGGCAGCATCCTTGCCGCGAATACCGACATAACGCCCGGCAGACAGCATACTGCCAGCGCGCCTGTATTCATCAGCAGCATCAGCAGTGCCGCCCAGATGCTTCTAAACGTCAGCGCGACACTGCGCAGCGGGTCAAAAATAACCGAAAGCACCGGTTCTTCACCGGCAGTCGTCTGATAGATCATCCGAAGGTATCCAAGTCCCAGCGGGCTGATCAGCAGCATCACCACCAGCGCGACCGCCAAATTGACCAGCATAAGCGGCAGGCTGATGGTCAGCACGCCTCCCCGCATCGAAATCATGCTGCCGCCCATTCCCATCGCCTCAAGAATCAAACCGCGCAGCAGCAGGCACAGCGTCACGATCCCGCAAAGAAACAGAAACCCTGCCGCGGTCTTTCCCCACCGTGCCGTCAGGCTGCGGCGGGCATCCCGGCGGATCTTGCGGTAAAGCCTCGGCGCGGGTCCATCCGGCAGCGGTTCATCCGGACGGGTCTCCGTAGAAAAGCCGTAAGCCGGGCCGAATTGCGAATCCATCCGCAAAACACTCCTTTCCAAAGGGATATCAGTCGCTGCCCTCTTCCTTATTTACGTCGTAGATACCATAGCTTGCCGGTTCACTGCGGTCGTTGCGGTGGTAGGGAATCGGGTCGACCACCTCAAACACCTCAGCCCTCTGCCACATCGACGCCGTGACCAGCGCAGTGAACCCTTCACCCGGTTCAGCCTTCCATCTGAGCGGTTCCAGCCGCGGATAACCGTAACGCGCCAGCAGATTCATCATAATTCCGCTGTGGCAGATCAGCGCCGCACTGGTCATCCGGCTGCGCATCATATCCTCCAGCACCCATTTAAAGCCTTCCTCACAGCGCTGGATAAAGACCTGCCGGTCCTCACCGCCCAGCGGCGCTTCCCGCATACCGCTGTCCGACCAGCGTTTGAAAGCCTCGGTCATGCCAAGCTGTGCGACCGTCTTATTTTCAAAGACCCCAAAAGAGTATTCCCGCAGTTTGTCCACCAGCACAGGCGTGTGCCCGGGATAGAGAATGCCGGCTGTTTCGGTACAGCGCAGAAGCGGCGGAGAATAGACCCGTCCGACATTCGGGTATTCACGGGTCCTGACCAGTTTTTTAAGCGCTTCCATGCCTTCCGGGCAGAGAGGAAGGTCGGTCGAACCGATGTACCGTCCGTCAAAATTTGCCGCGGTCAGACCGTGGCGGATCAAAAAGAGCTTATAGGTAATCATAGAAGCAGACCCCATTTTCAAAATTGTCATACACCGGCGCAGGCGCGGTGCGATACATAATTATTATACCGCATCTGGTGAGGTTTTCCAACGGATTATCCAAAAATTTAGGAAACGTTCACATCAACATTCCCAAAAATTGAAGAATTTGCCGAAACCTCTTTACAAATTGTATTATCTGCTTTATAATTTACAATACGCTACGCTGACAAAATGGGGAAAACTTTTCCCATCCCTTCACCGGAGCAGGAAAAACTTTTTGCCTGCCAGTGTCAGCCTGTAGGAAGGGAGACATACTGTTGAACGATAATTTTCCCCGAATCCTCACGCTGCTGCGCAGGGAAAATGGGGTGACACAAAAACAGGCAGCGGCTGCGCTGGGTGTTTCGCAGGCGCTGCTTTCTCATTATGAAAACGGCATCCGGGAATGCGGGCTGGACTTTGTCGTCCGGGCTGCGGAATACTATGGGGTTTCCTGTGACTATCTGCTGGGACGCACGCCCACGCCTGCCGGTGCAAAAAGTGATGCGTCAGGCATGCCTGCCGGCGGAAAGCATGATTCCCTGCTGGGTGCTATCCGGATGCTGCTGGAAATGTCCGAACGGATTGGCTGCGAACGGCTGACCAAAGAGGTGGAAGGATACCTGACCGCTTCGGTATATCGTCTGTTTCGGAAACTTTACCGGATACATCCGCGCAATGAATCGGGATTTTTCACGATACCCGAACCGCGCGCTGAACTGAAAGCACGCTGCCGGATCGAGGAAACCGCCGCCGAAACGGAAATTCTGATCAAAGACAGCTGCTGTGAAAAACTGCTGACGGCACAGCAACGGGAAAATGGGCTGCTGACGACCGACATCCTGATTTCGGATTATGGTGACGACGGAAGTGCCATGCTCTTGCTGGTGCGGCAGGAAGAAGAAACACTCAAATAAAGACATGCTGTGTGGATAACTCCAGCAGCGTGTCTTTTTGCATGTTTGGAAGGTGTTTTTAACCAAATAGGCAATTTGCCTTGCATCAGACGTCTGTTTCATGCTATACTGAAATTGACGGAAAAAGACGGTGTCGGCAAAAATCCGCGCCTCTTCATTTATATAATTATTTTCTCTGTAAGGAGGAAGATCATGCTTCATATCAATCACTACTATCAGCCGGATTCGCTGGAAGAGGCCTGGCAGCTGCGCCAAAAAAGGGGCAGCGCGGTGCTCGGCGGTACCGGCTGGCTGCGGCTGGGTGAACATACCATTCAGCACGCCATCGACCTTTCTGGTCTGAACCTTGACTATATTCAGGAAAAAGACGATCATTTCCTGATCGGTGCGATGACCACTTTACGGGAACTGGAACTCTGCCAGCCGCTGGACCAGGTGTTTGACGGCGCGTTTGCCGAAGCGGTCGGGCATATCGTCGGGGTACAGTTTCGCAACTGCGCGACTTTGGGCGGGAGCGTCTATGGACGGTTCGGCTTTTCGGATCTGCTGACGCTGCTGCTGGCGCTGGATGCTGAGGTGCATTTGTATAAGGAAGGCTGGGTTTCGATTGAAAGGTTTGCCGTCCGCAGCCAGGAAGCCGACATCCTGACCGAGATCCGCATCCGCAAAAACCGGGAGATCGCCTATCTCTCCGAGCGGCTCAACGCAAACGACTTCCCTGTCTGTGCCGTCGCGGTATCAAAAGGCAAGGACGGATGGCGGTGCACGATCGGTGCAAGACCCTGCCGGGCAAAACTCGTGCGGCTGCCGGAAGATACCGAAGGCTGTGACGAATTCGCTATCCGCAAGATCGCAAAAAAAGCCGCTGCGGCAGTCAGCTATGGCGGCGGAATGCGCGGAGGACCTGCTTACCGGCAGGCAGTCGCCGAGGTACTCATCCGCCGCGGTATCCAGGCGCTGAACGCTAAAGGAGGACAGGCATGAATAAGACGGTTACTTTTATATTAAATGGAAAAAAGGTTTCCCGGGAAATTCCCTGCGACTTATTTTTGCTGGAAGCATTGCGGGAGATGGGCTGCAAGAGCGTCAAGCGCGGATGTGAAACCTCTGCCTGTGGTCTTTGCACCGTATGGGTGGACGAGACTCCGGTACTCTCCTGCACGACCCTTGCGGTCAGAGTGGACGGCAAAAGGGTCACCACGCTGGAAGGCTTGCAGGATGAAGCACGGGTCATCGGCGGTTATCTCGCGGATGAAGGCGGCGAACAGTGCGGGTTCTGCTCACCGGGACTGATTATGAACATCCTGTCGATGGAAAAGGCGTTCCCCCATCTGAATCCGACTGAAGCGGAGATCCGGCATTATCTGGAAGGCAATCTCTGCCGCTGTTCCGGGTATGAATCGCATATCCGTGCGGTCACCAATTATTTTGCTGCCAAGCGTGCCGAGTGTGCGGCAGGAAAGGAGGAGACAAAATGAGCAATCCTGTGAAACTGGTCGGCGGACGCATCCGCAAAAAAGACTGGGAAGCACTGACAACCGGTCAGCCGGTCTATACCGACGATATCGCGCCGGAAAACTGCCTGATCGTCAAGCTGCTCCGTTCTCCTCACGCGCATGCCCGCATCCGTTCGATCAATACGGCAATTGCCAAAAAGGTGCCGGGCGTCGAAGCGGTCTACACCTGGGAAGACGTTCCGCAGAGACGGTTCACCCTTGCCGGGCAGACCTATCCGGAACCTTCGGCGTATGACCGGCTGATTTTGGACCGTGAACTGCGGCATGTCGGCGACCCGGTCGCGATTATCGCGGCTGAAACGGAAGAAGCAGCCCTGAAGGCAGTCAAGCTGGTCAAGGTGGATTATGAGGTACTGCCGGCGGTGCTGGATTTCCATACTGCAAAGGATAATCCTGTTCTGGTCCATCCGGAGGAGAACTGGAAAGCACTGTGCGACGTGGGCGCGGACAATAAGCGCAACCTTGTTGCGAGCGGCTGCATGGAAGAAGGCGACCCGGAAGCGGTCTATGCCGGATGTGCATACAAGGTGGACGAGACCTACCACACCAAAGCAAACCAGCAGGCGATGATGGAAACCTTCCGCACCTGGTGCCAGAAGGATGTGTACGGACGGCTGGAAGTCATCTCTTCCACCCAGATCGTTTTCCATCTGCGGAGAATCCTTTCCGGTGCGCTGGACATCCCGAAATCGAAGATCCGCGTCCTCAAGCCGAGAATCGGCGGCGGATTCGGCGCCAAGCAGACCAGCGTTTCAGAAATCTATCCGGCGTTTGTCACCTGGAAGACCGGGAAACCGTCCAAGCTGGTATTTAGCCGGTATGAGTCGCAGATCGCCTCCTCTCCGCGTCACGAGATGGAACTTCGGGTGCGCGCTGGCGCCGATGAAAACGGCAAGCTGAAAGTCCTGATGGTGGACACCCTTTCCAACTCGGGCGGATATGCCGAGCATGGACCGACCACCGTCGGGTTGTCAGGACACAAATCGATCCCGCTTTATCAGACAGACGCTTTTCGGTTTGCGTATGACGTTGTGTATACCAACCGGATGTCTTCGGGCGCCTACCGCGGATACGGTGCGACACAAGGTATCTTTGCGGTCGAATCGGCGATTGACGAACTGGTTAAAAAAATGGGCGTTGACCCGGTCGAGTTCCGGCTGAAAAACATGACCCATGAAGGCGATAAAATGCCCGCTTATTACGGCGAAACCA
>CALWWT010000121.1 GCA_944385325.1 uncultured Clostridia bacterium
GTCGGGAGCAGTTGAAACATCTTCCAACAGTTATACAGTCATTCTTGACCGCCCGTTTGTCTATATGATTGTGGACATGGAGCAGGAAATCCCGGTCTTTATCGGCGTAATGACTGACCCGTCGTAACGTTTCCTGATTCCAGAAATGGACGCAATAATGGGAAAAGTGCTTCTTTGGTATGCCCTTCCCACCCAGTCACCGTTTCTGCTGTCAGCATTGAATCCAGTACTGCTTCTTCGGTCGCTTCAGCAGCAGCGCGGAATACCTGGTCAATCTGCCGTTCATCCAGCTGGTGAACGGTCTGAATGGCAGTATGGTCATGCAGATCAAAAGTATTGCCGGTTGAAAACCCGATGGCAATTTCCCCGCTCCCATGCCCGATATAAGAGCCAAGACGGATCAGTCCGACCGGGCAGCGCCGCAGAACACGCCGCAGCTGCCGGTCACTGAGTGGGATATCAGTTGCCAGCACCATGATACAGGAGCCTTTATCCGGCGCCGCACCGTCATACCGGTGCAGCAGCTGTTCCCGCTCCGGCCCGGTCAGCAGCGTAAAATCGGCCAGCCGTCCATGATTGGTCTGCACCAGTACGCCGACTATGTACTCTTTTCCGTCGAGCATCACGATTCTTGACGAACTGCCGATTCCACCTTTGAGCGAATGACAGGCAGTACCTCTGCCTGCTCCAACCGCGCCCAGCTCAAAATCAGCCGACGCGTTTTCAATTGCTGCAAACACATCTTCCTTTTCCACCGGCCGGTCAATCAACCGATTGAGAAAAGAATCGTTGCATTCTCCGACGACCGGATTGACCGACACAAGCTCAATACCATCCTTTTTGCACAGCCCAACCATATATTCGACCAGCGCGTCATGCACCTTTCCGACATTGAGCGTTCCGGTCAGGGCAATCGGTGTTTCCAGCGTTCCCAGTTCATCCAGCTGCACCAGTCCGAGCGTTTTTCCGAATCCATTGATCACCTCGGCAGCAGCAGTGAGTTTATGTACAAACGGATTCTCGACCGGCGGCAGGATTACCGTCACACCGGTCTGATACTCCCCACGATCAATCGTTGTATGCCCGACCCTTACACCGGGCACATCGGAAATCAGATTACGTTTTCCGCGCGGCAGCGAACCGATATTCAGTCCGAGCGTGACAGCACGAACAGGATGTAAATCTGTCATATTCATTCCCCTTACCATATCAAAAGGCGGCTTTCTCTGTCGGGGAAAGCCGCCTTGATTTTATCAGATATATGCCAGGTGATTATTCCAGGAATGCGTCAATAATGATCTTTTCCGCTTCCTGTTCATCCAGCCCCAGTGTTTCCAGCTTGAGCATCTGCTCGTTGTTGATGCGTCCGATTGCAGCTTCATGAATGATCGCTGCTTCCGAGTGATTCGCCTCGATTTCCGGAATTGAACGGACATGCGCATTATCCATCAGGATGGTATCACACTGGATATGCGCATGACAGGGAGCGTTACCCTGTGCAATCGGATGGAAGACCTGTTCCGACTGATCTTTCGCAACCGAACGGGAAATTACCTGTGCAGAGGAACCTTCGCCGTTAAGGTGAATTACAACATCCGAAACCGCCGACTGTTTGTCGTGGGTCATCAGACGTTCAGTAATCAGCAGCTTTGCATCCTTACCAAGGGTAGCATCGGTTTTGCGGACAGTGGACGAAACACCGGCAATCTGCACCATTTCCATCTCACAGCTTGCGCCTTCATCCATTGTAATCAGGGTCGTCGGATTGAGAATCCGTTCGCCGGTGCCTTCACCTTCGCCATAGTGTTTTTCAACATAGCGGATATGCGCATTCTTGCCGATCTTAAAGGAATGAATGCCGTCATGTTCCGACTTTGCATGTCCATCATTGTGAATACCACAACCAGCGATGATGGTTACGTCTGCACCTTCACCAATGATAAAATCATTGTATACCAGGTCATTGATACCGGATTCCGTCAGGATAACCGGGATATGCACCGACTCACCCTTTGTTCCGGGACGGACAAGGATATCGATACCGGGACGGTCAGCCTTTGCAGTAATTTTGACATTTTCAGTGGAATAGCGTTCCACGCCCTGTCCATTCTGGCGCAGGTTGAAAGCACCTTCGACTTTACCGGTAATTCCGGCAATGGTGGACAGCATTTTTTCAATAACAGACTGATCCATCAGCAGGTCCTCCTTTCATTCGGCAGGCAGGAATACGATACCATGTTGATGCTGCCCAGCGTCGGGAAAATCTCCTCTTTGGGACCATATGCACGGATACCGCCGTCCTGTAAAATCATGATGTCATCTGCCAGCTGCAAAATCCGCTCCTGATGGGAGATAATGACAACCGTCTGTTCACCGCTCTTGCGGAGTTTGTCAAAAGTATCGACCAGCATTGCAAAACTCCACAAGTCAATACCTGCTTCGGGTTCGTCAAAAATCGCCAGTTCCGGTTTTTTGGCAAGCAGTGTCGCAATCTCAATACGTTTCAGCTCACCGCCGGAAAGGGTCGCATCAATCTCACGGGTGATATATTCCCGGGCACACAGTCCGACTTTGGAGAGATATCCGCAGCATTCCTCTTCCGAAAGCGAAGAACCGTGCGCCAGCTCCAACAGCCGGGAAATTTTCATACCCTTAAATCTGGGCGGCTGCTGGAAAGCATAGCCGATACCCATACGGGCACGATCAGTAACAGACATATCGGTAATTTCCTGACCATTCCAGAGGATCTGACCGGAAGTAACCTTTTCCAGACCCATGATCAGCTTGGCAAGAGTTGACTTGCCGCCGCCGTTGGGACCTGTGATAACGGTGAGCCGTCCAGTCGGAACGGTAAAGGACAGATCTTTAATAATCTGCGTGGTACCGTCGTTCTGGGCAACCTCGAACGAAATATTTTTAACCTCGAGCATCTTATTCAATCCTTTCAGGATAGCTGCAATATTGTTTTGCTTCCATCGGAAGAAAACCCTTTTATAGTATAGGACATTTGGCGATTTTTAGCAAGTTTTTTTTATGAACAACACACCTCTCGTATTTAATAGTTGTCATCCGGCAGCAAATATGATAAAATAAAAACAATAATATTGTCCCAGCACAACGGAAAGAAGGGTTTGTATGCAGATTCACCAATCAGCGGAAGATTATTTGGAAGCGATTCTTGTCCTGCACCGGCAGAAAGGCGCAGTACGCTCCATCGATATCGCCGTCTACAAAAACTATTCAAAGCCCAGTATCAGCCGGGCTGTTTCGCTGCTGCGGGAAAACGGATATATTCTGGTTGACCGGGACGGCTATATTACATTGACCGAATCGGGACTTGAAATTGCAGAAAAGATTTACGAACGCCATGAAATCATTCGTGCCTGGCTGATTCATCTGGGTGTCCCGGAGGAAATCGCGGTGGAAGATGCCTGCAAGATGGAGCATGACCTGAGCACCGTCACATTTGAAAAAATGAAGGAGTTTATCCGACGGACTGAGGAGGTCTGATCCTATGGCAAAATACGAACGCAGTTTCAACCTGCCGCTCCGGACCGTTGTCAGAAAAGTGGAAGAGGTTGTTTTACAGGGCAGCATGTCCGCTTCGCTGGAAGCTTCCAGCGATTTTACCTTCCATGGTGTCGGCTGCGCGGTAAGGGTATTTGAGCGGTACAGCTGGCTGGGCAGCAACCGGGTCAGCATGAATGTGACCATGATCGGCGATGACCACGCCACCCGGCTGGTCGCTGTCACTTCCGGCGGCAGCCAGGCGGTCTTTTTCAAGGTCAATACCTGGGGCGAGGAATCCTTCCTGGAAACGCTGACAAACGCGCTTAGCGAATGAACCGACGGTATTCGACCGGAAAAGCGCTTTTTATCGGCATCTATAACAAAAAAAGCTTTTGATATTTTATATAATTCTCATTTCAAACTGCCCGGCTGTAAAGTAAAAGACTTGACAGCCGGTTTTTTTCGCGTTATAATACCAGATGTAAAGCAAAAAAGGTTTACAAGAAGCTGTTTTGCGGAACGGAGGGACGCTTTGTGGCAGACAAGAATCTGAATATTTCGGTTCTTCTGGACCACTACGGCGCGATGCTGACCGAAAAACAGCGTGAAGTGATCGATCTGTACTATAACGATGACCTCTCGCTGGCAGAGATTGCCGAGCAGGAAGGAATTACCCGTCAGGGTGTCCGCGATAATATCAAGCGTGCCGAAGCACAGCTGATTGAAATGGAAGAAAAACTCCATTCCGCAGCCCGTTTCAAACGGATGATGGAAACTTTCGAGGAGATCGACCAGACTCTTGCTGAGATGGAAAAGGAATACGCTTCTTTAAGGCGGCTTTCCGGCGTGAAAAAAGTACAGAATATTCGAAAGAAACTTTCGTCTTTTACGGACGATTATTTTGCCTGATAGGAACAGGAGGGACGGCATTGGCATTTGAAAGCCTTTCAGATAAGCTTTCCGCGGCCTTTAAAAAGCTGCGTTCCAAAGGTAAGCTGAGTGAATCGGACATCAAGGACGCGATGCGTGAAGTCAAGCTGGCGCTTCTGGAAGCGGACGTCAACTATAAGGTCGTCAAGGACTTTATCAAAACAGTCAGCGAACGCTCTGTCGGCGCTCAGGTGCTCGAAAGTCTGACTCCTGCACAGCAGGTCGTCAAAATCGTCAATGAAGAACTGACTGCGCTGATGGGCGGCGAAAATGCCCGTATCGAATTTGCTTCCAAACCGCCGACAGTGATCCTGATGTGCGGTCTTCAGGGCAGCGGTAAAACAACCCATGCCGCCAAGCTGGCAAAATACTTCAAGGACAAGGAAGGATGCCGGCCGTTGCTGATTGCCTGTGACGTTTACCGTCCTGCCGCAATCGAACAGCTGAAAATCGTCGGTGAGAAGGCTGGCGCCAGGGTATTTGAAATGGGGCAGGGCGACCCGGTTGAAATCGCGCGTGAAGGTTTGAAATTTGCACGCGACCACGGTCATGACCTGGTGATCGTCGATACCGCAGGCCGGCTGCATATCGATGAAGCGCTGATGGATGAGCTGAAAAGAATTGAGGCGGCTGTCAGCCCGAACGAAATTCTGCTGGTTGTCGACTCGATGACTGGTCAGGACGCGGTCACCGTCGCCGATACCTTCAATAAGGCGCTGCCGGTCAGCGGTATTATTCTGACCAAGCTGGACTCGGATACCCGCGGCGGTGCTGCGATTTCGGTCCGTCAGGTAACCGGAAAACCGATCAAGTTCTCGGGTGTTGGCGAAAAGATCGAAGATCTGGAACCCTTCCATCCCGGAAGAATGGCATCCCGAATCCTCGGAATGGGCGACGTACTGACGCTGATTGAAAAAGCGCAGGAATCGGTCGATGAAAAGGAAGCGGAGAAACTTGCAAAGAAATTACAGCAGAACTCCTTTGATATGAATGACCTGCTCGAACAGATGCAGCAGATCAAGAAAATGGGTTCGATGCGTTCGATTGTCTCGATGATTCCCGGTATTTCCGGCAAGGTTACCGATGAGAATCTGGAACAGGGCGACCGTCAGATGAAGATCATTGAAGCGATGATCCAATCAATGACCAAGCGCGAACGGGAAAACCCGTCGATCATTAATCCTTCCCGCAAGAGAAGGATTGCAGCCGGCTCGGGAACCCGGGTTGAGGATGTCAACCGTCTGCTCAAGCAGTTTGACCAGATGAAGCAGATGATGAAAAAGATGGGCGGGCTGGGCAAAAAAGGCTTTAAACGCCGGATGAAGTTCCCGCCGATGAACATGTGACCTTACTGAGCAAACAAAAGTTACGCCAGTTTGTCAATACAAAATATACCAAATGATTTCAGGAGGAAATTACCATGGCAGTTAAAATCAGACTTCGCAGAATGGGCGCAAAGAAAGCTCCTTTCTACCGTATCGTTGTTGCAGATTCCAGATATCCCCGTGACGGTCGCTTTATCGAAGAGATCGGCACCTACGATCCCACCAAGAACCCCAGCGTCGTAAATGTTGACCTGGAAAAAGCTAACAAATGGATCGCTACCGGCGCTCAGCCCACCGATACCGTTAAGAAGATCCTCAAGGTTGCTTCTGAGAAATAATTATTTCCTTTAAGCTTCGCCCCATAGCCGCCGGGGTTACAGAGGCGGTGGACACGCGGGACCGGTTACAGGTTACTTTTGTAGCCTGTGGACGCAGGCCGCAGGGTTCCTGTCAGAGAAAAGAGGAATAAACATGGAAGAATTGCTGGTCGCGCTGGCCCGCGGTCTGGTCGAAGACAAGGACTCGGTTAAAGTCACCGTCGACGAACCGGCTGAGGACGGCACCATCGTCTATCATCTGAACGTGGCTCCTGCCGACATGGGCAGAGTTATCGGCAAACAGGGACGCATCGCCAAGGCGATCCGCGTGGTTATGCGTTCTGCCGCTCAGCAAAACGGCAGCAAAATCATGGTTGAGATTGACTGACCGTGA
>CALWWT010000122.1 GCA_944385325.1 uncultured Clostridia bacterium
CAGATCAGAAGAAAAGCAGTTGAACGCTCGATCTGCTGCCTTTCCTGCATGGATACCGCAAACGCTGTCGCTGACTGTCTGGCTATGAACAGAGGTATCAACGATATCGAAATGGTCGATATCACTACGATCTGATACGGATGAGGTGATGGAGAGAAGACTCTCCGTCACCTTTTTCGCACAAATAGCATTTTTTGCCGGTTTGGGGCTTGCATTTTTCTTGCAGATGTGGTATATTATATGTAAAGTAAATATTATGAAAGAAAGGCTGGGAACGAAACAAACGTCCCGGTCCTTTTGTTTGTCTGGGGAGCCTGCTCCCGGAAAGGATTTGTACAGATGAACAAAAATCAGATTATCAAAACCGTCTGGGACCTCACACAGCCGATCACCGATTCGCTCGGACTGACTTTGTGGGATGTCCTCTTTTTGAAAGAGGGCGCTACCTGGTCGCTTCGCATTATCATTGACCGTGAAAGCGGTGTTGATATGGATGCCTGCGAGGCTGTCTCCCGCGCTCTTGACCCCAAACTGGATGAGGTTGACCCGATTGACCAGAGCTATGTGCTGGAAGTCTGGTCCGCCGGTTACGACCGCGAACTTGTCCGCGATTTCCACTTTACCTCCACCATCGGCAAACAGGTCACCATCGGTCTCTTTACCGCCGAAAACGGCGACAAGGAACCGGTTATGACCCTCAAGGAGTACGGCGGCAAGACAATTACCTGCACCGACAGCGAGGGCAATGACCATGTCTATACCCTCTCGGAACTCCGCTTTGTCAGACGGAAGGACGAAATCAACTTCTCAAAAAACTACGGAGCATAAAGACGCTCCACACTGACAGATTCATGAAAGGAATGGTTAAAGAAAAATGAACACCGAATTCTTCGACGCATTACAGTTGCTGGAAAGAGAAAAAGGCATCAAGGTTGACTACCTGGTCGAAAAAATTACCAACGCGATCGTTATCGCTGTCAAAAAAGACTATGAGGTGGCTGATAACGTCACCGTCGTAATCGACCCTGAAAACGGCCGGTTCAGTGTTTCCATCACCAAAATGGTCGTAGATATCGTTGAGGTCCCCGAAACCGAGATCCTGCTGGATGAGGCTCTGGCTTATGATCCTGCCGCCAAGGTCGGTTTTCCGTGCGTTATGCATCTGGATACCAAGAGATTTGGCCGTATCGCTGCGCAGACTGCAAAACACGTTATCCGCCAGGGTATCCGTGAGGCAGAACGCAGCCAGATGATGGAACAGTTCCAGGAAAAGGTCTGTGAGATCGTTACCGCTGTTGTTCAGAAGGTTGAACCGGCTAGCGGCAATGTCACCGTCGAAATTGACCACAACGAATTTCTCCTCTTTAAGAACGACCAGCTGCCGGGCGATGATCTGCATGAGGGCGACCGCATCAAGGTTTATGTCGTCGATGTCGTCAACCTGGATAAACGCTGTTCCCTCAAGATTTCCCGTACCCACAAGGATCTCGTCAAACGGCTGTTTGAGCTGGAAGTACCGGAAATCTATGACGGTACCGTCGAGGTACGCGCTATCTCCCGTGAGGCTGGTTCCCGTACCAAAATCGCTGTTATCAGCAAAAACCCTGACGTCGACCCGATCGGTGCCTGCATTGGTCGCAAGGGAAGCCGTATCGCTTCTATTGTTGAGGAACTGCATGGCGAAAAAATCGACATTGTCCGTTTTTCGGAAGACGACGCCACCTTTATCAAGGAAGCACTCTCCCCTGCTGTCGTTACCGAAGTGCAGCTGCTGCCCGGTACCGAAAAAGCCTGCCGCGTAATCGTACCTGACAATCAGCTCTCCCTTGCCATCGGCAACAAGGGTCAGAATGCGAAACTCGCTGCAAAACTGACCGGCTATAAGATCGATATCCGCTCGGAAAATGAAGCCCGTGAACAGGCTCTGGAAGCTACCGATGAACAGGAAGAACTGTTTACCGACGAAATGCCCGCTGAGGATACCGCCGCTGAGGAACTGGATGTATGAAAAAGATTCCTTTGAGGATGTGCACCGGGTGCGGTGAAATGAAGCCAAAAAAAGAATTGGTCCGGGTCGTCCGTTCCAGTGAAGGCGAAATTTCTCTCGACCTGACCGGACGTAAATCCGGCAGGGGCGCTTATGTATGCCCCAACCTTGCGTGCCTCAAAAAGGCACGCAAGACTCGCCGGATTGAAAGAAGTCTGGACTGCAAAATTTCTGACGAGCTGTATGACGCTATGGAAAAGGAGATGGAAGGCAATGGGTGAGCGGTTTTACTCTACCCTCGGTCTGTGCATGCGGGCCGGCAAACTGTCTTTTGGTCTTGACACCGTTAAGGAAGCGGTCAAGAACGGAAGAGTCTGTCTGCTGATGACAGCTTCCGACCTTTCGGAAAAGACCTGCAAAGAGGTCGTCTTTCTCGCCTCCAAATACCAGATTCCATATCTGGCACTGGACAGAACCCAGAGCCAGCTCCGCTCAACCATCGGTAAACTGACAGGCGTTCTAGCCATTACCGATGCCGGGCTTGCCCGTTCCCTTCAGACTTCGGCTAACGATTAAGCAGGCAGGAGTCTGTCCGGATCCTTTTTCCCCAGCAGCCGTCGATATATGACCAGAAAAGAACTTCTACCGATCGCTAACCGGGGTTCCCGGTGTGATCAGAAAGGCAAGGTATTATGACGGTTAAAAAATATAAACTGAATGATATCGCAAAAGACCTCGGTCTTCCGTCCAAAGAGGTAGCTGCCATGCTGGCAGCTCACTTCGGCACTGAACCGAAAAAAACCGGCGCCGTATTGACCGAACAGGAAGTAAATGTCGTATTTGAACATTATACTTCTGCCAACCAGGTCGCAAACTTTGACGGTTATTTTGCAAGCCGGGATGAGGTCCCGGTTCCCAAAAATGAAAAACCTTCCGCTACCGAAGTGGCAAAAGCAGTTTTGAATAAGGCGGCAGAAAAAGTGACTGAAAAACTGAAAGCCTCCAAACCTGCTGCAAAGCCTGCTGCTGAAGAAAAGCCTGCCAAGCCGGCGGAAACTGATAACAATACACCTGAACCCGCTGAGAACAAATTCACAGCAGATTCAGCCAAACTTGAGCAGCAGAAGGTCGTTACCGAACAACACCCTTCTGCTGAGGTACAGCCAAAAACTTCCAAGGAAAAAACTTCTCAGCAGAATACTCCCATCCAGCCTGAGCAGGTAAAAAAACAGCCTGCTCCTATTGAAACCGAAAAGGAAATTCCTGCAAAAGAGGATGTAAAACCCACTGCCCAGCCGGCAGAACCCAAGGCAGAACAGGCTGAACAAAAGCCTGCTGTTCAAGCCGATGTGCAGTCTACCCCAGCCGAAAATGTCAAGGCTGAAGATTCCGAAGAAAAGGTCGTTGAAAAAGTGGCAGATAAACCTGAAAAGACAGAAATGCGCAAGAACGCATCTGAACATAACAACAACAATAACAATAACAACCGCCGTCCCGCATCCGGCGAACGCAGATTCTCTTCTGATTCCCACGGTGGACGGGATAACAACAATCGCGATAATCGAGACAATGGCCGCAGCCGCAATAACGGCGGTTCTGACCGTAATTTCCGCAATGATCGCAATAATGATCGCAATAATGAACGCGGCGGATTCAGAAACAACAATGATGGAAACCGCAGCCGTCCGCAGCAGAACACTGCGTCGCGTCCCGCTCCCGCTCCCGCAGCTCCGGCAGCTCCTGCTGAACCTGTTGAAAAGGAACGCACCATCCGTCACGTCGATACCAAGACTTCTGACGTAAACCTCGATAAATACAACGAGCATTACGAGGATATCGCCCCTGAAAAGGCAGTCCGCAGAGGCGATTCCCAGCAGAAAAAACAGAAGCTCAAACAGAAATCCCAGCAGCAGAAAAAGGGTAAATTCGGCGGTCCCAAAAAGGAAACCGAAGCTGAAAAACTCCAGCGCCTTGCCCTGGAAAGAGCCCGCAAACAGCAGCTCAAGGTTATGATTCCGGACGAAATTACCGTTTCCGAACTGGCTTCCAGACTGAAAGCTACTGTTTCCGAGGTCATCAAAAAGCTGATGATGATGGGGGTCATGGCTGCTCAGCATGAAGTGATCGACTTTGATACCGCTGCCCTCGTTGCTATGGAAATGGGCGCTAAGGTCGAAAAAGAAGTCGTTGTCACCATCGAAGAACAGCTTATCCACGACGAGACCGACAATGCCGAGGACCTGCTTCCCCGCTGCCCTGTCGTCGTTGTCATGGGTCACGTTGACCACGGCAAAACCTCTATCCTTGACCGTATCCGCCACACCCATGTCACTGCCGGCGAGGCAGGCGGCATTACCCAGGCTATCGGTGCTTACCAGGTTGACGTCGACGGCAGCCCGATCACCTTCCTGGATACCCCTGGTCACGAAGCATTTACTGCAATGCGTGCAAGAGGTGCGGCTGTAACTGATATTGCAGTTTTGGTCGTCGCGGCAGATGACGGTATCATGCCGCAGACGGTTGAAGCAATCAACCATGCAAAGGCTGCCAATGTCCAGATCATTGTTGCCATCAACAAGATGGATAAACCTCATGCTGATCCTGAAAGAGTTAAACAGGAACTGACTGAATATGGTCTGGTTCCCGAAGAATGGGGCGGTGATATCATCTGCGTTCCCGTATCGGCTCTGACCGGTCAGGGCATCGATGACCTGCTGGAAAATATCCTGCTGGTCGCTGACGTCCAGGAACTCAAGGCAAATCCCAATCGTCTGGCAAAAGGCGCTGTTATCGAAGCACGCCTTGACAAAGGACGCGGTCCTGTCGCAACCCTGCTGGTACAGAACGGTACCCTGCACACCGGCGATATCATTATTGCCGGCACCTCGGTCGGTCGTGTCCGCCAGATGCTCAATGATAAAGGTCAGATCGTAACCGAAGCCGGTCCGTCGGTACCGGTCGAGATCACCGGTATGGCAGAAGTCCCAGCTGCCGGCCAAATCTTCAACGCTGTTGAAAACGAACGCCTCGCCCGCGAACTGGTTGAACAGAGACGTCAGGAGCAGAAGGAAGAACAATGGGGCGCTGCCAAGAAGGTTACGCTGGATAACCTTTTCAGCCAGATCGCTGAAGGTGAGAGAAAAGAACTGGACATCGTCGTCAAAGCTGACGTCCAGGGTTCCGCTGAGGCTGTTAAACAGTCGCTGGAAAAACTCTCCACCGAAGAAGTCAAGGTTAAAGTTATCCATGCAGGCGTCGGCGCTGTCAGCAAGTCTGACGTCATGCTTGCCAACGCTTCCGGCGCAATCATCATCGGATTCAATGTACGTCCTGACCCTGTTGCCAAAGCGGACGCAGAAGCCAATGAGGTTGAAATGAGAATATACCGGATCATCTACGACGCAATCGATGACGTCAAGGACGCTATGAAAGGTATGCTGGCGCCCAAGATCCGCGAAGTCGAACTGGGCCGCGCCGAAGTACGCCAGGTCTACAAGATCTCCAACGTTGGTACCGTCGCAGGCGCTTATGTCCTCTCCGGCAAGGTTGTCCGTGATGCACAGATCCGTGTTGTACGCGATGGCATCGTCATCGTCGAAGACCAGATCGACTCCCTCAAGCGTTTCAAGAACGACGCCAAGGAAGTTGCAGAAGGCTATGAATGCGGTATCTCGCTGGTAAAATTCTCCGATATCAAGGAAGGCGATATCTTCGAAGCCTTCAAGATGGAAGAATACCGCGAAGAATAATCGATCCGTTGTTTTCGGGGCAGAGAGGTTTTTACCTGGCTGCCCCACTCTTTTATCTGATAGAAAGGAGTCATTTCGATGGCTAATTACCGTATCGGACGGATGGGTGAAGATATTAAACGCGAACTCTCCGCTTTGCTCAGAGAGCTTAAAGACCCGCGCATCTCCCCTATGACCAGTATTCTCCGCTGTGAGGTTTCCCCTGACGGCTCCCATTGCAAGGTGAATGTCAGTGCACTCGAAGGTGAGGAAGCTACAAAAGAAACCTGCAAGGGACTTGCTTCCGCAAGCGGTTACCTCCGCCGGGAGATCGGTTCCAAACTGCATCTGCGCAAATGCCCGGAACTGCATTTTGTAGCGGACAATTCCATCGCCTACAGCGCCCATATCAACGAAATTCTCCACAAAATCGCTGATCAGCGGAATGAATCTGCGGCAGATGAGGAACAGGCTGAGGATTTGGAAGATTAATAAACCAGGAAAGGATAAGTATATGTTGACTCGACATCAGACCGCTCAGTTGCTGGTCTCTTTCGACCGGGTGCTGATCCTTTGCCACCGTAATCCCGATGGGGATACGCTGGGAAGCGGTTTTGCACTCTGCCGAGCTTTTCTCAACCAGGGAAAAAAGGCGCGTGTTTTCTGCAATGACCCGATTCCGGAAAAATTCGCATATATGGTGCCTGAGCAGCAGGAAGACTTTGTTCCGCTGCACATCATTTCGGTCGATGTCGCGGACCCGGCTCTGCTGGGTCCGCAGACGGAACAGTTGATCGCGCCGTTCAGCCCGGTTGCACTGTCTATTGACCATCACCCAACCCATAAGCAGTTTGCCCAGGAGCTTTACCTGGAAGCCGACAGTGCATCCTGCTGCGAAATTGTCCGGGAACTGCTCCGGGAAATGGGATGGGAAATCGATACGGGTATCGCAAACTGCCTCTATACCGGGCTTTCAACCGATACCGGATGCTTTAAATTCTCCAATACTTCCCCACGCACCCACCGGATCGCAGCTGAAATGATCGAAATGGGCGCTGACCATACCCGTATCAATAAGGTGATGTTTGATACCGTCACTTTCAATGAACTGGAACTGGAACAGCTTGCGCTGGAAAAATTGTGGATGTCGGATGACCAGAAAATTGCCGTCCTCACCATCACAACCGACATGCTCCGCAAAACCGGCGTTTCAGAAGCCCAGCTCGACCGGATTACCGCCCTGACCCGCAAAATCAGCGGCGTTGAGGTGGGAATCACCATCAAACAGCGCGGCGAACAGAATTACAAAGTTTCGGTCAGAACGGCAGAAACCATGTCCGCCTCCAGAATCTGTGAACAGTTCGGCGGCGGCGGGCATGCACGCGCTGCCGGATGCCAGTTTGATCTGCGCGACCCGGTGATCATCCGGGAAAAACTGGTTGAAGCGGTTTATAAAACAGCTGAGGAGGAGAGGTGCGCCGCTCAATGAGTGACTTTGTGCCAAATGGCGTACTGTGTATCGATAAACCAGCTGGATTTACTTCGTTTGATGTAATTGCTAAATTGCGCGGCATTACCCATACGCGCAAGATCGGTCACGCCGGTACCCTCGATCCGATGGCGACCGGTCTGCTCCCGGTATTTTTCGGCACTGCAACCAAAGCGTGCGATATCCTTCCGATTCAGGATAAACGATATCTGGCAGGCTTCCAGTTGGGAATGACCAGTGATACCGAGGATATCTGGGGCAGCTGCATCGAAACCGGTGCGGCTATTCCGGACAGGGAAACGGTTGAAGCGGCTCTTGCACATTTTTGCGGTGAAATCATGCAGGTGCCGCCAATGTACTCTGCCCTGTCGGTCGGCGGAAAGCGGCTCTACGACCTCGCAAGGCAAGGCATCACGGTTGAACGCCAGCCGCGTCCGGTAACCATCTACCGGCTGGAACTGACCGGTTATGACCCGGAAACCGGGAGCGGTACACTGGATGTCTGCTGCTCAAAAGGAACTTATATCCGTACACTCTGTGCCGATCTGGGTCAGAAGCTGGGAACCGGCGGCGTGATGTCTTCGCTCAGGCGAACCGAAGCGGCAGGTTTTACGCTGAATGACGCGGTGACACTTGAAATGGTAGCGGAATGGATGCAGGGTGACGGACTCGATGGAAAACTTTTGTCAGAAGAACGCCTCTTTTCTCCCTACCCCGCTATCCGCCTGAATCAGGTTCAGACCCGAATGTTTTTAAACGGTGTCCGAATGGACCTGGGAAGAATCCAGGATGCGGCAAAGGCTGACCAGTCAACGCCCTGGCGCATCTTTGGCGCAGATGGGCGTTTTTTGGGACTTGGGCAGGCGTTTCCTGAAGTAAAAGAACTGCGCCTGCTGAAATTCTTCGTGGAAAGGAACTGAATGATGGAAATCTGTAATCAGGTATCACAATTTTCACAGCTGCCCGATACGGCAGTTGCACTTGGGCTTTTTGACGGCGTTCACCGCGGTCATCTGGCTGTGATCCGGGCAGCCGCAGACTGCGCACCCGAACTGATGCCGGCAGTATTCACCTTTCGGTTCGATGCCCGCGAGGTTGTGACAAAAAAACAGTTTGCGACTCTGCTCCGTCCGGAACTCAAGGCAGCAAAATTGGAAGAAAATGGTATCCGCTTTATGCTGGAACCGCCCTTTTCTAGTATTATGAAGATGGAACCGGAAAGCTTTATACAAGGTATCCTCTTCAATTTTATGCACGCAAAAGCGGTATTCTGCGGCGAGGACTTCCGGTTTGGCAAAAACGCTGCCGGTAACACCCAACTGCTGAAAAACGCCTGTGAAAAAAATGGCGTTCAATTTAACATTGTTGATCCGGTACTGGATGACGGCGTTCCGATCAGTTCGACCAGAATACGCGCGGCACTGCGCGAAGGCGATATAGCCCTTGCCAACCGGCTGCTTGGAAGCCCATATATGACCTGTGGAACGGTCGTCCATGGACGGCATATGGGGCATTCCCTCGGGTTTCCGACCATCAACCAGCTGTTTGCTCCGGAAGATTTGATCCCGCGCTTCGGTGTATATGCGACAATTGTTGAGATCGATGGAAAACAGTATATCGGCGCAACCGATATCGGCGTCAAGCCAACCGTAGGTGAAGGATATGCACCTGCCGCGGAAACGTATATTCTGGATTTTGGCGGAGATTTGTACGGAAAAAATATCCGTATCAGTTATCATGCATTTTTACGCGGTGAAAAGAAGTTTGGGTCCCTTGAAGAACTTACCAATACGGTGCTGGCAAACGCTGAGCAGGCGAAAAAACTGCTGGGTTCGATGATTTCACAGTAATTACTCCTCTTTTACTTGACAAAGCGGAAACAACATGATATTATATCAAGTACAGTTTTCGTTTTGTATATGCGGGCGTGGTGGAATGGCAGACACGTTGGTCTTAGGAACCAATGCTTTCGCGTGCAGGTTCGAGTCCTGTCGCCCGCACCAGCTTTAAACCCCGATAAATACCGAAAATTCCGGTATTTATCGGGGTTTTTATACAATTATATATCAACTTTCACCGCAGCCGCGGCAGTATTCCCTGCCGCATCGCCGCATACAAAAGGCTTGTCATAATATCCAGAATGAACAGCGCTCCCGGCACAACAGCAATGATAACCAATCCTTTCTCGCTGCATCGTTCGCTCAACCGCTCCAGAACCGGGTAAATCACATATTGCAGCAGCAGTGCCGAAAGTCCGAAAAATAAAACCGATCGTGCACAAATATAGCCGCCGATATTTCCCCAGTTCCAAATTTCAATGTTATAATCCCACAGCCGCAGATTCAAAATGTGGTTAAGCAGAAAACCGGCAATAAATTCCAGTGCCCCACATCCAAAAGCAGAAATCAAAAATACTGCCCCCGGACGGCTTTTCAGATGGCTGGTCGTTAAAATCACCAACACCGCGCCAAAACCATAAATCGGAATCCATGGTCCAAAGGTCACGCCTCGTTTGACAAAGTGCCCAAGATCAATCCGGTAAAACAATATTTCATAAATGAATCCGAATATGCCGCCGGTTGTGAATACCATCAACAGCAGTAGTCTGGTCCGCATAGAGGTTAGTATCTGTTTCATTTCTGCTCACTTCCTTTTTGCTTACTCTAATTATAGTATAACATATCTGATAATTTTGTCTACAAATTCAGCTGATTTTACCGAATATCAGCGCATAAGCAATTCAATAAATTATATTTTTATACTATCTATTTATGGTTACGCTGTCCATTTGCCAAATCTGGAGAATATAAAACAGAATTGCTGCAAAAAAATAATTGAGAAAATGATTTTCTCTTGACATCACCTTCTTTTTTCCGTATACTTTTGTTAAGGAGTTACCTTTGTGTATCCACTTGATTGAATGATGATAATTGACAAAATCAGCAACGTATTTTGTCACTGTATTTGTTTAACAGATAGAATATATGACGGATTCATGAAAAATAGACGTCATTTGCTGTTGCTTTGCAACAGCTTGTTGAGCAGCTACAGGTAACCATCACGGCTTATTCTTTCAAAATTTAATGATTAGGAGATGCCCAAATGAAACAGTTTGCAGCTCGTCTGGAACGACACAGAAATGAACTCAGCGCGCTTTTCCTGGATCTGTATCATGGCAATGAAGCAGCCCTTCAGGATCTTCTCGCGCGTCTGGAACAGTACAGCGATCAGCGCTCGGAAGCTTTGCAGCAGCTTGATAAAAAACGTGAAGAAAGTCCCCGCTGGTATGCCGAGCGTAATATGCTGGGTATGTGTCTGTATATTGGCGCCTGGGCCAAAACAATCGAAGGTGTCCGCAGTAAACTGGACTATCTGGAAGAATGCGGCGTAAATTATCTGCATCTGATGCCCTTCCTCGAAAGCCCCAAGGGTAAAAGTGATGGCGGTTATGCAGTCGCTGACTTTGCCAAAGTACAGCCTGAGCTGGGTACCATTGAAGACCTCGAACGGCTGACCACCGCCTGCCGTGAACGTGGGATCAGTGTCTGCATGGACTTTGTTATGAACCATACCAGTGATGAACACGAGTGGGCAAAAAGAGCACGCGCCGGTGAACAGGAATATCAGGACCGGTATTTCTTCTTCCCCGACCGTACCATGCCCGACCAGTTTGAAAGAACCATTCCTGAAGTCTTCCCTACCACCGCTCCCGGCAGCTTTACCTGGCTGGACGATACCAAGAAATGGGTCATGACCAACTTCTACCCCTTCCAGTGGGATCTCAACTACGGCAACCCGGTCGTATTTAATGAAATGATCGGCTTTATGCTGGCACTCGCAAACCGCGGCATCGACGTTATCCGTATCGACGCTGTTCCTTATATCTGGAAGCAGCTCGGCACCAACTGCCGCAACCTTCCGCAGGTACACCAGATCGTCAGAATGATGCGCATGATCTGCGAAATCGTCTGCCCGGGCGTGCTGCTGCTGGGTGAGGTCGTCATGGAACCAGCTAAGGTCGTTCCCTACTTTGGAACCATCGACCGTCCGGAATGCCATATGCTCTATAATGTCACCACCATGTGCACCACCTGGCACACCGCAGCAACCGCTGACGCGCGGCTGCTCAGACATCAGATGGATGTGCTCTGTTCGCTTCCGCATCAGTATGTTTTCCTCAACTATCTGCGCTGCCACGACGATATCGGCTGGGGTCTTGATTACGACTGGCTGGCACAGTTCGGTACCGAACAGGTTGCACACAAACGCTATCTCAATGATTATCTGACCGGTCACTGGCACGGCTCGGACAGCAAAGGCGAACTGTACAACGATGACCCTGTCACCGGCGACGCAAGACTGTGCGGCACCACCGCTTCCCTTTGCGGCATTGAAACAGCTGCTAGAGAATGCCGCCTGGAAAAACTCGATCAGTATATCCAACGCGATCTGACACTCCACGCATTCATGCTCTTCCAGAGCGGTCTGCCAATCCTGTACGCGGGTGATGAAATCGCACAGGAAAATGACTATACCTATCATCTCGACCCTGACAAGGCTGATGACAGCCGGTATATCCACCGCGGCAACTTCGACTGGGAAAAGGTCGAACGCCGTAAAGTCAAGGGTACCGTTGAACAGAGAATCTTCGACGGACTTAAACAGCTGGAAGCAATTCGACGTGAAATTCCCGCTTTTGACGGCAATGCTGATGTCTGGACAATTGAAACCTGGAACGACAGTGTGCTGGCAATTGGCAGATATTATAATGGCAGCTGTGTCATAGGTCTGTTCAACTTCTGCGGCAATTATGCGACTGCATGGGTCGATGAAACAGGCAACTGGCGTGACCGCCTCTCTGGCAATGAACTCCAGATGAAGGCTGTAACACTGCCTCCGTATGGAGCCATGCTCTGCGAGAATATCCCGTAATCCCTGTAAATCCAGCTGTTACAGGGCAATTCGCAGTTAAACGCAATTGATTTTCCATTCCAAATTTATATACACCTGCACCCTGTTTCATTGAAGCAGGGTGCAGTGTGCAAATTGTACATAAATGTAAATGAAATTTCATGAAATAGAACATTTTTGTGCATTATCTTTGGGTGGGTAATTTTTAACAACAAATGGCAGCTATTCAACCGAATTGCATAATTTTAACTTTTTATCTCGAATATTCGAGATAAAAATGGTATATTTGCCAATAAAATCTGCTTATAGTTGGAATTCGTGGGTGAATAATATCAAATTATGGCAGAATGGCTATGAAATTGCGATAAAATCATTTGTGATGTTTTATTCCTTTTGTGCACCTGTCCTTTTTTACAATTTGGGCTTTTATTCCGTCGCATTATATGTTATATTTATAGTACAGGGATTTTGGAGGTTTGCTGTAAATGGCCTTGTGATATTTTTGACATTCTGCTATCAGGCGGGACCTTCCACCTGATTTGCGGCTGTCTGATTGATCCACTCAGCGGCAGACTCCGAAATATGGGGTTCCCCCATTGAAGCAAATCTCATACAACATTTTTAGGAGGAATAACTATGGGCAAAAAAGTAACAATTATCGGCGCTGGCAGTGTTGGCGCGACCATTGCGTACACCATGGCTGTCAACGGCATTGCAACCGAAGTCGTCATGATCGATATCAATGAATCCAAATCTCTGGGCGAGGCTCTGGACATCCGTCAGGGCGTTTCCTTCTGCCCGCCGATCTCGATCTACGCCGGTTCTTACCAGGATGCCAAGGATTCCGACATTGTTATCCTGACTTCCGGCGTCGCCAGAAAACCCGGTCAGTCCCGTCTTGACCTGGCACAGACCAATGTCAACATCACCAAATCCATTATCCCCGAGATCACCCGGTATGCTCCCAATGCAATCTATGTAATTGTTGCAAACCCTGTCGATATCCTGACATACACCTTCTGCAAAGTCTCCGGTCTGCCTGAAAACCAGATCCTCGGTTCCGGTACGATTCTGGATACTGCACGTCTGCGTGCAAGAATCGCTGAGTATTACTCGATCAACCTGCAGAATGTCCATGCGTATGTTTACGGTGAACATGGCGATTCCTCCTTCGTTCCGTGGTCTCTGGCTACCATCGCCAACATCCCGATCGACAGCTACCGTGATTGTGTAACCGACCCCAACAAGAACCTCTTCCCGGAACTCAACCACGAAGAAGTAGAAAACTATATGCGTAAATCCGGCGGCAAGATCATTTCCCGTAAAGGTGCTACTTTCTATGCTGTCGCTGTATCGGTTTGCCATATCTGCAAATGCATCTTCTCCGGTGCTGACACCACCTTGACCGTCTCCACCATGCATCATGGTGAATATGGTCTGGAAGACATCTGCCTCTCTACGCTGGCTATTGTTGGTCCTGACGGCGTCTCCGGCAAGCTGCTGGCTCCGCTGAATGACAAGGAAATCCAGCTGCTGCATAAGAGTGCAGACAGCCTGCGCGCTGTTATGAACGGTCTGACTTTCTAAGAAAGAACCGTCCGCTCACTGATATATTTATTCTATACATTTATTTGAAGAAAGAAGGATTCCCATGGAATATCGCATTGAGCATGACTCGATGGGCGAAGTCAAGGTCCCTGCTGACAAATACTGGGCAGCTCAGACCGAAAGAAGCCATGAAAACTTCCTGATCGGCGTCGGCATTGAAACAATGCCCCGTGAAATCACCCACGCTTTCGGCATCCTCAAAAAGGCTGCGGCCATTGCTAACCACGCCCTCAAGCCTGAAAAGATGACAGACGAAAAACTGGCTGCTATCTCGGCTGCCTGCGATGAGGTGATCTCCGGCTCTTTGAACGATCACTTCCCGCTGGTCGTATGGCAGACCGGCAGCGGCACTCAGTCCAACATGAACGCCAACGAAGTTATCGCTAACCGCGGCAACGAGATCGCCGGCAAAAAGCTGCTGCATCCCAATGATGACATCAATATGAGCCAGTCGTCCAACGATACCTTCCCGACTGCGATGCACATCTCTGCTGTTCTGGCAATCGAGGATAAGCTCTTCCCTGCTATCGATCAGCTGATCGCTACCTTCAAACGTCTGGAAGAGGAAAACGAAGGCATCGTCAAGAGCGGCCGTACCCATCTGCAGGACGCTACCCCCATCAAGTTCTCTCAGGAGATCAGCGGATGGCGTTCTTCTCTGGAAAAAGACCGCAAAATGCTGGAAATTGCGCTGCCTGAACTGAAAGAGCTGGCTCTGGGCGGTACCGCTGTCGGCACCGGTCTGAATACCCCCAAAGGATTCGACGTTGAGGTCGCTAAGGCTGTTACCGAACTGACCGGCAAGGAGTTCAAGACTGCTCCCAACAAGTTCCATGCTCTTACTTCCAAGGACGAAATCGTCTTCGCACACGGCGCCCTCAAGGCTCTGGCTGCGGATATGATGAAGATCGCAAATGACGTCCGCTGGCTGGCTTCCGGCCCGAGAGACGGTCTGGGCGAGATCTTCATCCCTGAAAACGAACCCGGCTCCTCCATCATGCCCGGTAAGGTCAACCCGACCCAGTGTGAGGCTGTCACGATGGTCGCTGTTCAGGTCATGGGCAACGATGTCGCGGTCGGCATGGCTGCTTCCCAGGGCAACTTTGAGCTGAACGTATTCATGCCGGTCTGCATCTACAACTTCCTGCAGTCCGCACGTCTGCTTGCTGAATCGATTGTTTCCTTTAACAAGAACTGCGCGGTCGGCATCAAGGCAAACCGCGAGAAGATGCACCACAACCTCCACAACTCGCTGATGCTGGTCACCGCTCTCAACCCCTATATCGGTTATGAGAACGCTGCCAAGACCGCCAAGAAAGCGTATAAAGAAGGTATCTCTCTGAAAGAAGCCTGTGTTGCACTCGGTTTCCTGACAGAAGAGAAGTTTGACGAGGTCTTCCACCCCGAACAGATGGTGTGATCTTTTCCTGATTTTTGTAAATAACATGTTCTTTTGCTGCCCTCCTCTATCTCTGTTTCAGAGGCGGCAGTAAAGACAGAAAGGAATGGTCATAAAATATGGTATTTCATTATTACCCCGGCTGTACGCTGAAAACCAAGGCCAAAGATCTGGATAAATACGCCAGAGCTTCTGCTGAGGCTTTGGGAATCACTCTGGCCGAGCTGGACAACTGGCAGTGCTGCGGCGGTGCTTTCACGATGGCAAAAGACGAAATCGCGACCAAGCTGTCTTCTGTCCGTGCTCTGGCTGAGTCCCGCGATACTGCTCTGGTGACCGTATGTTCTGCCTGCCACAACGTGATCAAGCAGACCAACGCCGCTATGAAAAATGACGCGGATTTCGCTTTCAAGGTCAATAACTATATGAAGCTGGATGAGCCCTATCATGGTGAAACTAAGGTTTACCATTATCTGGAGCTGCTGAGAGATGTCGTCGGTTTTGACAAACTGGCTGCCGCTGTCAAGAATCCGCTCAAGGGCAAAAAGATCGCTGCTTACTACGGCTGTCTGCTGCTCAGACCGGGCAAGGTTCTGCAGATGGATAACCCTGAAAACCCCCAGATCCTGGAGGATTTCATCCGCGCAATCGGTGCTACTCCCGTCATTACCCCTTACAGAAACGAATGCTGCGGCGGTTATATGGCTACCGAGGATAAGGCGCTTGCCGCTAAGAAGAGCGGCATGGTTATGGAAAGCGCAAAGGAAATGGAAGCGGATATGATGATTACCGCTTGCCCGCTTTGCCTTTACAACCTGACCAAGAATGCGCCCGGGGAGAAGCTCCCGGTTTACTACTTCACCGAGCTGCTGGCTGAAGCCCTCGGCGTTAAAGAGTAAAGGAGGAAACCAGAGATGAGCAACCCCAAAGAGCTTGCACTCAAAGAACAGGTCATCCGCATGAGCGGTGTTGATCCGCTCAAATGTATGAGATGCGGCAAATGCTCCGGCACCTGCC
>CALWWT010000123.1 GCA_944385325.1 uncultured Clostridia bacterium
CAACCCCTTCAAATCCCCATTCACCTCTGAGCAGACGGGTGCAGAGGTCGTAGTTTCCGCCTGCGAAAGTACCGTTAATCCGGTTAAAGGACGACATGAAGGTACGAACCTTACTGTTACGGACAATCATTTCAAACGGGCGGAGATAGATTTCACGCGCCGCACGTTCCTCAACGATCGAGTTGACCGCGTCGATGCTGTGGATGGTCTTGCCGCGGCGGTAGGTTTCCTGCTCATTGAGCGCGAAATGCTTGGGGCAGCAGGTAGCGCGGCTGTTTTCCTCACAGCCGCGGACGATCGCGGTTCCGCAGATGCCGCTGACGATCGGGTCTTCCGAGAAGTATTCGAAATTGCGTCCGCCCAGCAGCGCGCGCTGGATGTTGACCGCAGGCGCAAGCCAGGAATCGACCTGCATCTGATCCGATTCCGCGCCGGCTGCCTCACCGAAAGCATACGCGAGCTCAGCGTTGAAGGTAGACGCGACAGCGGTGCCGGTCGGCCAGGATACCATACCCACACCGGCAGGACCGTCCTTGTACCATGCCGAATGGATACCGAGTCTTTCCATTGCCGGATTGATGTAACCGGGGTTGCCCTTGGGGTGGTCGCCGGTGGTCAGGTCTTTGCCGTCGGGGTCCTGAATGGTCGCAGGGGTGCCGCGTCCGGCGCCGAAGGGAAGCCCGGGACCGTAGCCGACGCACATGGCAGCCAGTTCGTCGTCGGTCATCTGGTTGACAAAATCATAGAGCGAGACCCGATGCTCTCTGACGTCTTTCAGATCAGCGTGTTCGATCGGATGCAGCTCCGGCATCTTGCGCAGCGTCTGGGTAAAGAGGGTGACATTTTCCTCGGTCAGCGGCACTGCCTTAGCAGCCGCGATTTCGTCCGCTTCACCGGGATAGCTGATATGTACCGCGTTTTTGCCGTGGCAGAAGGAAAGCTTTTCGCGGTTTTCGGGCAGGATCGGCAGGATGTTGGTATACTGTGCAGCGGTCAGTTCTTTCGACACGGTCAGCTTGCCTGCGACATGGGTATTCCGGGAGGAATTACCGGCGCGGACGATATATTCGCCCGCTTCAAGGATATACCGGGCGGTCGATTCGTCATAAGAGGCAATCAGCCAGGTCGGGATCTCGACCTTCACCGTCTCAGACTGACCGGGAGCCAGCGCGGAAGTCTTCGCATAGCCTTTCAGCTGCTGGTAGGGCTGGTCGAGTTTTCCTTCGGGAGCGGAGAGGTAGACCTGGACGACTTCCTTGCCGGTGCAGCTGCCGGTATTGGTGACGGTTGCGGTCACAACGAGGTTTTTGCCCACGACCGCGGTATCCAGCCTGCCAATTTCAAAGGTCGTATAGGACAGACCGAAGCCGAACGGGTAGAGCGGTTCGACCGAATAGCTGTCAAAATAGCGGTAACCGGCATAGACACCTTCCGCATATACGCTGACCGGGCTGAGCTGATAGCCGGTGCTGCCGTTTGCGGCGGCGTCCAGCCCGTAGGATTCATAGGTCAGGATGTTTTCAGGATGTGCCTTGTCGAAGCTGAAATGAGCGGAAGCAGGATGATCGGCGTATTTTTTGACAATAGTAGAAGTCAGCTTGCCGGAAGGCGAAACCTTGCCTGCAATAATATCCGCCAGAGCGGTCGCGCCCTGTTCACCGGGCGAAGGGACATACAAAACCGCGCGGATCGCCGGATAATTTTCAATCCAGGAGAGGTCAACTGCACCAACGGTGTTGACCGCCAGCACAACGTTTTTAAAGGAAGAGGTGACCGACTCGACCAGCTGTTTTTCACAGTCCAGCAGCTCATAGTCGCCCTCATAGTGGCGGTCGCATTCCTCGCCGCCGGCGCTTCTGCCGAGAATCAGCAGCGCGGTATCGGTTGCCTGAACCGCTTCATTCATCACCTCAGCCGGAACCGGCAGCTCCTCTTCGGGCGGCGTGTAGGTGCCAAACCATTCGTAGACCGCGCCGGATGCGACCAGATCGCCGAACTTGGCAAACAGCTCTCTCCGTTCCCGTTCTTCCTTTTCTGGGTCAAACTGAGCGCGGTAGAAAGCTTCGAGCGACGGGATCAGGCTGAACCCAACTTGTTTAAGGGTATCCACCAGCATAGTCGCGTTTTTAGCGGAAGAAGCACCGGAGCCGGAGCCGCCGATGTGGAGCGCGACCTGTCTTTTGCCGAAAACGGCGAGGGTCATACCGGCATGAAGCGGCAGGATACCGTCATTTTTAAGGAGGATCATGCTTTCAGCGGCGATCTCTCTTGCGAGGGCGACGCGGGAAGCGTTTGACTTAAATCGATTCATATTATGTACGATCCTTTCTGAAAAGATAACAGTTAATTAGTGCATCAAAAGCACATTTATATTTATATTATACAATAACGCTTACCGTATGTCAATCATACCGCTGTTTTGAAGTGAAGAAAGATTGTCACAATCCGGAGAAAAACGCCGTCTGGTCGTCCAGTCCGGCAGACCAGACGGTGTTTTTGGAGATGAAGCCAAGCAGCCTTTAAAGGTCGTCGACGTCCTGGACGGGTTTTTCCTTAGGGTCGACCGGGCGGCCGGTATAGCTGCCGTTGGGGTCGGTCGGGCTGACAGCGGCTTTTTTGGACTTGCAGCCGCAGCGCGGCTTGTCTTTTTTACATTTTTCAGACATCGTCTGGTACCTCCAATCTGCACGCCAGGTTCCCACAAAAGTGAGTATACCCGCAAAGCCTTGTGAAAATCGTGGGGATATTTGGAAAAGGGTATTGAAAAAAAAAGGACGGCACGGTATAATAAACAGGATAGAATATGCCGGTGCCGGCAGAAAGAAGGAATGAAGGATGAACCGATTGACTTATGCAATCGCCGACTTTTTTATCAGCTTTTCCGATTGGATTTTACCGCAGGTGATTACGATATTGATCGCGCTGATTATTTTTGGCGTACTGTTTATGCTGCGGCGGAAGATCGTCAGCTGTTTTCTGGCGTTTTTGAAGAAGATATGCAGCCGGATTCCGCATATGGACGAAATCCTGGACGGGTTTACAAAGCCGCTGGTGGTGCTGGTCGCGTCGTCCGGCGGATATATTGCGCTGCATATCCTGCTGCAAAGGTTTGGGTTGGCAGCGCTGCTCACATTTGTCACGACAGCATTCCGCAGTCTGGTCGTTGTAATGCTGGCGTGGGGGCTGCTGGGTGCAGCTCCGCCGGTGATCACCGCGCTCAAGGGCGGCGATTCGGTGCTGGATAAGACGATTGTGACCTTCCTGTCGAATATTGCCAAAGTGCTGATCGTTGTGCTGGCGGCGGTGATGGTATTGGACGCGTTTGATTTTGACATTACCGGTCTGATCACCGGTCTTGGCATCACCGGTCTGACGGTGGCACTGGCGGCGCAGGACACGGCAGGAAACCTGTTTGGCGGGCTGGTGATCCTGGCGGATAAACCGTTTGCGGTGGGCGACTGGGTGCAGACGGCGAGCGTTGAAGGTGTGGTCGAGGACATTTCGCTGCGTTCGACCAGAATCCGTACATTTAAAGACGCGGTAATCGTGGTACCGAACTCGTCGATTTCCTCGTCCGAGATCATAAACTGGTCGCGGATGAACAAGCGCAAGGTGGAAATGACGATTGGTCTGACCTATCAGACCTCACGCGAGACTTTGCAGGCAGTGCTGGGCGGCATCCGCAAGCTGCTGGAGGAAGAGGAAGCGGTCAGCACGCCGCCGGTGGTCACCTTTGCCGGATTTGGCGCGTCGTCGCTGGATATCACCGTCAACTACTTTATCGACCGCACGACCCTTGCAGAATATAATGAAGTAAAAGAAGCGCTGAACTTCAGGATTATGGAACTTTGCGAGAATCTGGGAGCCGAGTTTGCCTACCCGACCCAGACCCTTTTTGTCGAGCAGCCGGAGATTAAGCCTGCAGAGGAATAACCGGGAGGAGCGTAAAAAGGGATGTCACAGGTAATCGGGCGGTTTGCGCCGACGCCGAGCGGGCGGATGCACCTGGGGAACGCCTTGAGCTGCCTGATCGCCTGGCTTTCTGCGAAAAGCCAGGGCGGCGGCGTGATCTTGCGGGTGGAGGACCTCGACCCGGAGCGGAGCAGCTGGAAATATATGCGGGATATCGAATCGGAACTGCGCTGGCTGGGGCTTGACTGGAATGCAGGCGGCGTGGACGCGGATGACCATACATGGTGTCAGAGCCGCCGAAGTGAAATTTATACCCGATATTTTGAGCAGCTGGGTGAGATGGGGCTTCTCTATCCCTGTTTTTGTTCCCGCGCGCAGCTGCATGCTGCCTCGGCTCCGCACCGGAGTGACGGACGGTTTATTTATCAGGGGACCTGCCGGAATCTGACTGCCGAAGAGATTGCGCGAAAAAGCAAAGAGCGCCTTCCGGCATGGCGGCTGAAAGTCCCGGACAGGGAAGTCCGCTTTTGTGACCTGCACTATGGCAGTTACACCGAGAATCTTTCAGAGGAATGCGGCGATTTTATTATCCGGCGTGCCGACGGCGTTTATGCCTATCAATTGGCAGCGGCACTGGATGACGGGCTGATGGGTGTCACCGAGGTGGTGCGCGGCAATGATTTATTGTCGTCCTCACCGCGGCAGATCTGGCTGCATGAGCTTTTCGGGTTTGCGCCGCCGAAGTACGGGCATATTCCATTGCTGACAGCGCCGGACGGACGGCGTCTGTCCAAACGGGACGGCGATTTGGATATCGAAACACTGTCCAAGCGGTACCGTCCGGAAGAGATCGTCGGGATGCTGGGACATATTGCCGGTCTGACAGAAGAATACCGTCCGATGGAAGCAGGGGAGCTGATACCGCTGTTTGACTGGAAAAGGATACCGAAAGAGGATATCCGTCTGCCGGACGGGTTTCCGGAAAAGCTGATATAAGAATGGGCATCTGCCCTGAATGTAAAGTGAAAAGAGACGGCCGGGCTTGCGGGTAAATCGCAAGCCCGGCTGTTTTATTGCCGGTATGTTGTCAAAAAGCACTAAAAACAGCGGGTTTGTTTATGAAAAGCAGACAAATAAACCAATATCCCATATTTGCAAATCTTTTGCGCAGAATTTACATAACCGAACTATCAGAGTTTACGCGCGAATTTTATTATAGCCTTGTCGAACGAAAGAAAAGACAAAAACGCAAAGGTGCAGAAAGCACCTGTAAAGAAAGGAAAATCTCCTATGAAAAAACTGATTCTTGGCTTTATCTGTGCTGCAATGGCTGCTGTTTCTTTTGCTTCCTGCGGCGGAACCACTGATACTTCCAGCACTTCCTCTACCTCTTCCACCTCCTCGACTTCTTCCACTGAAAGCTCTTCTTCTGAAGGTTCTTCTACCGAAGCGTCCACAGCTGAAACTGGTGCTGACTTTGATTCCGCTCACAAGATCAACGTCGTATCCCGTGAGGATGGTTCCGGTACCCGCGGCGCGTTCATCGAGCTGATGGGCATCGAACAGAAAAACGACGCCGGCGAAAAGATGGATATGACCACCGTTGACGCCCAGATCACCAACTCGACCGCCGTCATGATGACCACCGTAGCCGGTGACCTCTACTCGATCGGTTATATCTCGCTGGGTTCTCTGGACGATTCTGTCAAAGCTGTACAGATCGACGGCGTTGACGCAACGGTCGACAACATCATCAGCGGCGACTATACCGTATCCCGTCCGTTCAACATTGTCACCGGCGAGACCCTTTCGGATGTCGCACAGGACTTTTACAACTACATCATGAGCGACGACGGTCAGGCAATCGTTTCTGACGAAGGATACATTGCAGTATCCGAAGGCACCTTCGAGACCAACGGCGCTGAAGGCAAGATCACTGTAGCAGGTTCTTCTTCCGTCTCTCCCGTCATGGAAAAACTGGCTGAGGCTTACGAAGCAATCAACACCGGCGCAACTGTAGAGATTCAGACCTCTGACTCGACCACTGGCGTCACCTCCGCAATGGAAGGCACCTGCGACATCGGCATGGCATCCCGTGCACTGAAAGACACCGAGACCGGCGTCACCGCAACCGAGATCGCAAAAGACGGTATCGCTGTCATCGTCAACCTGGACTGCCCTGTTGACAGCCTGTCTGTTGACCAGATCATGAACGTATACGTCGGCAACACCACCGATTGGAGCAGCCTGATCGGCTGATGAAACCTTACGGTGTAAACCGGGAAAGGGAAGCGGCTGTAAATAGACAGTCGCTTTCCTTATATCCGGGACGATTTACAAAAAGGGAGCAGGCGTGAAGATACACGCCTGTGCCCGAAGCGTATAAAGGAGTGTAAAAAATATGCAGTCTGCTGCTGCACCATCCCATCACAAGAGCGGAACAGGAAAAGGCCATCTGCTGGAAAAAGTGATGAAGCTGCTTTTCCTGATTGCGGCTTGCTTTTCGATCATTGCCGTACTGCTGATCTGCTTTTTCCTGTTTGCCAACGGAATCCCGGCAATGGGCGAGATTGGTCTGTTCAAGTTTTTAAGCGGCGTCAACTGGAGACCGGGCAACAACATTTACGGGATTCTGCCGATGATTCTGGGCAGTATCTACGTTACCGCCGGCGCACTGGTGATCGGTGTGCCGATTGGACTGCTGACAGCGGTTTTCCTGGCCCGGTTCTGTCCAAAAGGAATTTACCGGATCGTCAAGCCTGCGGTATCGTTGATGGCGGGTATTCCTTCGGTTGTTTACGGCTTTTTCGGGATGTGCGTTGTTGTACCGATGATCCGTCCGCTGGCTGAAAAATTCCAGGGCGACAGCTACTCGATGCTGACCGCGTCCATCCTGCTGGGGCTGATGATTCTGCCGACAATTGTCGAGGTCACCGAATCTTCGCTGCGCGCGGTTCCCGAGAGCTACTACGAAGCGAGCCTTGCGTTGGGTGCCACCCATGAACGGAGCGTTTACTGCGCAGTATTTCCGGCTGCAAAATCGGGCATCATGGCAGGAATCGTCCTCGGCGTCGGACGTGCCATCGGCGAGACGATGGCGGTCATCATGATTGCCGGCAACCAGCCGCGTGTACCCGACAGCATTTTTGACGGCGTGCGGACGCTGACTGCCAACATCGTCATCGAGATGGGCTACGCATCCGGCCTGCACCGTCAGGCACTGATTGCGACGGGTGTTGTACTGTTTGTATTCATACTGATTCTGAACGTCTGCTTCTCACTGCTTAAGCACCGTTCGGAGAAACAGAGCTGAGCGGAAGGAGAGAGACAATAAGATGGAACAGACTGTCATTTCAGTCAACGCGATCAACCGCACTTCGACCGCCCAGAAGATGAAAAACTACAGCCGTCATCCGGGTTCACTGCTGGTATTCATTCTGACGGTACTTGCAGCGGTCATCACCGTCGGCGCACTTGCGGCGCTGATCATCTGGGTGCTGATCAAAGGCATCCCGAACCTGACCCCAGACATGTTTTCCCTTACCTACACGACCGACAACCAGTCGATGCTGCCTGCAATGATCAACACGGTGCAGATGGTTCTGGTTGCGCTGGTGATTGCGGTACCGTTTGGAATTGGTTCTGCGATCTACCTTGTTGAGTACGCCAAAAAGGGCAACCGTCTGGTAACGATTATCCGTCTGACCACCGAGACCCTTTCAGGTATCCCGTCGATCATTTACGGTCTGTTCGGATACCTTTGTTTTAACGTTGCCATCAAGATGGGTTATTCGATCCTGTCTGGCGGTCTGACCCTTGCGATCATGATCTTACCGCTTGTCATGCGTACCACCGAAGAAGCGCTGCTTGCCGTTCCGGACAGCTACCGTGAAGGCAGCTTTGGGCTTGGTGCAGGAAAATGCCGTACCATTTTCAAGCTGGTACTGCCCTCAGCGGTTCCCGGCATCCTTTCGGGTGTCATTTTAAGTATCGGGCGAATAGTCGGCGAGACAGCGGCGCTGATCTTCACTGCCGGTACTGTCGGCGATATTGCAGCCGGTCTGACCAGTTCGGGCCGTACCCTTGCGGTACACATGTACCTGCTTGCAAACGAAGGGCTTTACATTAACAAAGCATATGCCGTTGCGGTCGTGCTGCTGGTGTTGGTGCTGCTGCTCAACGGAGTTTCCGGTCTGATCGCGGGCAAGCTGAAAAAAGGCTGATCTGCGCGAAATAAGGCAACAAAAAAGGAGTCAGTTATGGATAAATTCACCATCAGCAACATGAATCTTTACTACGGCGATTTCCACGCCCTCAAAGACGTATCGCTTGACATCCAGTCGAATAAGATCACCGCGTTTATCGGACCTTCCGGCTGCGGCAAATCCACCTTTTTAAAGAGCCTCAACCGTATGAACGACCTGGTCGAAGGCTGCAAGATCACCGGTAACATTCTCCTTGACGGGGAAGACATCTACGGTGACATGGACGTCAACCTCCTGCGCCGGAGGGTCGGCATGGTTTT
>CALWWT010000124.1 GCA_944385325.1 uncultured Clostridia bacterium
CTGGTTGAACTCAACCCTGAGGTGCCCGATGACCGCCGTACCTGGAAGGATTACGAACTGATCCAGCCGACCGCTTCCGCCTGCTACCGGCGGGAAATCACCTGGAACGTCTTCAATGAAAAGGCAAACCGCTTCGCCAATATGCTGCTCTCACGCGGTATCGGCAAAGGCAATAAGGTTGCCATCCTGCTGATGAACGGCATCGAATGGCTGCCGATCTATTTCGGTATCCTCAAAACCGGCGCGCTCGCTGTCCCGATGAACTTCCGGTTCTCGTCCGATGAAATCGAATACTGCCTGAATCTGTCGCAAGCGGATGTCTTGCTGTTCGGTCCGGAATTTATCGGACGTGTCGAGGAAATCGCCGACCGCATCATGAAAGGAAGGCTCCTCTTCTTTGTCGGCGACCACTGCCCGACCTTTGCGGAAAGCTACAACCTGCTGACCGCCAACTGCTCCAGCCAGTCGCCGCTGATCAAGCTTAGTGATCAGGACGACGCGGTTATCTACTTCTCGTCCGGTACGACCGGTTTCCCGAAAGCGATCTTACATAACCACGAAAGCCTGATGCATGCCTGCAAGGTCGAACAGCACCCCCACTCCCACACCCATGACGACATCTTCCTCTGCATCCCGCCGCTCTACCATACCGGCGCGAAAATGCACTGGATGGGCTCGTTCCTCGAAGGCGGCAAAGCGGTACTGCTCAAAGGCACCAAGCCGCAGTTTATCCTCGACGCGGTGTCCAAGGAAAAATGTACCATCGTCTGGCTGCTGGTGCCGTGGGCGCAGGATATCCTTGACGCGATCGACCGCGGCGAAATCCATCTGGAAGATTACCAGCTTTCCCAGTGGCGGCTGATGCATATCGGCGCACAGCCTGTCCCGCCGTCGCTGATCAAGCGCTGGAAAGAGGTATTCCCGAACCATGAATATGACACCAACTATGGACTCTCTGAATCGATCGGTCCCGGCTGCGTCCATCTGGGCGTCGAAAACATCGACAAGGTCGGCGCGATCGGCGTGCCCGGCTACGGCTGGCAGGTTAAGATCATGGATAACGGCGCCGAGGTCGAAAAAGGCGAGGTCGGTGAACTCTGCGTCAAGGGTCCCGGCGTGATGACCTGCTACTACAATGACCCTAAGGCGACCGAGGCTGTCCTGAAGGATGGCTGGCTGTATACCGGCGATATGGCAATGCAGGACAAGGACGGGTTCTACTATCTGGTTGACCGCAAAAAAGACGTTATCATCACCGGCGGCGAAAACCTCTACCCTGTCCAGATCGAGGATTTTATCCGCGCTTGCCCCTATGTCAGCGACGTTGCGGTCATCGGTCTGCCGGATAAGCGGCTGGGCGAGATCGCGGCAGCAATCGTACAGGTCAAAAAGGGCGTCGCCTGCACCGAAGAGGATATCAACCGCTTCTGCCTCGGTATGCCGAGATACAAACGCCCGCGCAAGATTATTTTCATGGACGTTCCGCGCAACGCGACCGGCAAAATTGAAAAGCCCAAACTCCGCGAAATGTTCTCCGCTGACCGCCTGGTTGGAAAAGAATCCGGCATCACTGCCGGCGACTGAGCGTTCCGGGCACATTAAGCAGCACGCTGTCGCGTTAAATCCTTGCAATATTTTGTCGGATATGGTACAATTGTAAGGAAAAATATGGTCAGTCAATACTGTCAATTCCTGCCAGCCCTGACGGCTGCAAGTGAATGCTTGCCGCTGCGTCAGGGCTGCTGCACAAAAATCTAGTATGGAAGGATTAAGCCAATGAGAGAGTTAATGCTTGGCAATGCCGCGATCGCGCGCGGTATGTATGAGGCTGGTTGCAAGGTCGTTTCCAGCTACCCCGGTACCCCTTCGACCGAAATCACCGAAGAGGCTGTCAAATTCCCTGAAATCTACTGCGAATGGGCGCCGAATGAAAAGGTCGCGGTCGAATCGGCGTTCGGCGCAAGTCTCGCCGGTGTCCGCTCCAGCTGTGCCATGAAGCATGTCGGACTGAACGTCGCCGCTGACCCGGTATTTTCCATCTCGTATATCGGCGTCAAAGGCGGTATGGTCATCTGTGTCGCGGACGACCCCGGGATGCATTCTTCCCAGAATGAACAGGATTCCCGGCATTATGCCCGGGCGTCCAAAATCCCGATGCTGGAACCTGCTGACAGCGCCGAAGCGCTTCAGTTCACCAAGCTGGCGTTTGATCTGTCGGAAGAATACAACACCCCTGTTTTCCTCAAGATGTGCACCCGCATTGCACACTCCCAGTCGATTGTCGAAACCGGCGAAAGGGTCGAACGGGATGTCATTCCTTACGTCAAGGATGTACATAACGTCATGACTCCTGCTAACGCGAAGGTCCGCCATCCGATCGTTGAGGAACGCACCAATAAACTGATTCAGTACGCGGAAACCGCACCGATTAACCGTGTGGAAATGGGCGGTACCAAGATGGGGATCATCACCTCTTCGACCAGCTATCAGTATGTCAAAGAAACGTTCGGCGATTCGGTCAGCGTTTTGAAACTCGGCATGATCTGGCCGCTGCCGGAAAAACTCATCCGGGACTTTGCGTCTAAAGTCGAAAAGCTGGTGGTCGTGGAAGAACTCGACCCGTTTATCGAGGAACACTGCAAAAAACTCGGGCTGGAAGTCCATGGCAAGGATATCCTGCCGATGTGCGATGAATTCTCCCAGAACCTGCTGGCAGAAAAGTTCGGGCTTCCCGTACCCGCTTCCCGCTCGCTGGGTGAAAATATTCCTGTCCGTCCTCCGGTCATGTGCTCCGGATGTCCGCACCGCGGTATCTTCTATACCCTGATGAAACAAAACTGCACGGTTATCGGCGATATCGGCTGCTACACGCTGGGAAGCGCCGCGCCGCTCTTGGCAATGGATATCAACATCTGCATGGGTGCTTCTGTATCGGCAGAACACGGCTTTAATGTCGCGCTGGGTAAAGCATCCCAGAACAAGACGGTTTCAGTGATCGGCGATTCGACCTTTGTCCATTCCGGCATGACCAGCCTTGCAAATATCGCTTACAACCAGTCGGCTTCGACCGTGATCATCCTCGACAACTCGATCACCGGCATGACCGGCCATCAGCAGAACCCGACCACCGGCTACAACATCAAGGGCGACCCGGCTGGCAAGATCGACCTGGAAGCACTCTGCCACGCAATGGGCATTGACCGGGTAAAAGTCGTTGACCCGTATGACCTCGCTGAATGTGACAGGGTCGTAAAAGAAGAACTCGCGGTGGATGAACCGTCGGTCATTATCAGCCGCCGTCCCTGCGTCCTCTTAAAATCGGTCAAAACCGCTCCTCCGCTCCATGTCGATACCGACAAGTGCCGCGGATGCAAGGCATGTATGAAAATGGGCTGCCCGTCGATCAGCATCCGCGACGGAAAAGCTGTCATTGACGAAACGCTCTGTGTCGGATGCGGCGTCTGCCAGCAGCTGTGCCATTTTGACGCGCTCGTCCGCTGAGCAGCTGGGTACAGGAAAGGAAGGAACCGATTTATGACAAAGAATATCATGATTGTTGGCGTCGGCGGTCAGGGAACGCTGCTCGCAAGCAAAATGCTGGGCAGACTGCTGATGAACGCCGGATACGATGTAAAAGTCTCGGAAGTACACGGCATGAGCCAGAGAGGCGGCAGTGTTGTCACCTACGTCCGGTTCGGCGATAAGGTCGCGTCTCCGCTGATCGACAAGGGTGAAGCCGATTTCATTCTCTCGTTTGAAAAGCTGGAAGCCGCAAGATGGCTCTCCTATCTGCGAAAAGACGGTCAGATCGTCCTCTCCGACCAGGAGATCGACCCGATGCCGGTCGTCACCGGCGCCGCAAAATACCCCGAAAACCTGATCGAAAAGATGCAGGCTACCGGTGCAAAAGTCGACGCGGTACCTGCACTCGACCTCGCGAAAGAGGCGGGCTCCATCAAGGCGGTCAACATCGTGCTGATGGGTCGGCTCTCCCATTACTTCCCGGAAATCCCGGAAAGTGAATGGCTTGCAGCGCTCGAAGCGGTCGTTCCGGCGAAATTTGTCGAGATGAACAAAAAGGCGTTTGCGCTGGGCAGACAGGTCAGATAAGCAGGTTTTATATCATACCCTCACGGACGATAAATGGTCTGTGAGGGTATTTTTGTGTCGTTTACCGGTTGACAGCATATTGGCAGAATGTTATAATACTTCCGCATACGGCAGATTTTCTGCCGTCAGGCTGTCGATAAAGTCAACCGCTGGTCTTCTATGTCCGCCGTTGCCGCCTGTCGCGCCAACAGCTACGTTTTTTTAGGGGTTGCGCGCCAAGGGCGCGCCCAGGGCAGGCTTTTCCAGAAAGCCTGTTTGCAACACGAACCATCCGCCCCTGGATCTGCTTTCCGTCCTATGGTAAACTTTGGATGAGTTTTGGCGATTTCCAAAATTCTCCAAAATACTTTTTCGACACTCTAACGGCAGATTTTCTGCCGTTTCTTTGCTGTATTCATATATTACGGAGGTTGCAGTCTTATGAATATCGTCGTAGTTGGAGGCGGAAAAGTCGGTTCTACCCTGGTCGAACAGCTTTCCAACGAAGAACATGACATAACGGTCGTAGACGTCAATCAGAAGGTCCTCACCAATATCTCAAACCGTTATGATATCGTTACCGTCTGCGGCAATGGTGCCGCTTACCCTGTCCAGGTGCAGGCAGGCGTCGAAAAGGCAGATCTGATCATCGCGACCACGTCGATGGATGAACGCAATATCCTCTGCTGCATGGTTGCCGGTCAGGTCGGCGCCAAATATACCATCGCCCGCGTCCGTAACCCGGAATATGCGTCCCATATGCAGTATTTGCAGGACAACCTGCGGCTTTCGATGTCCGTTAACCCGGAACAGGAGGCCGCACGTCAGATCATGCGTATCCTTCATTTTCCTGCCGCTATCCAGGTCAATCAGTTTATGCATGACCGGGTGGAAATGATCGAGATCCATCTGGCTGAGGGAAACCCGCTGATCGGGCTGTCGCTGGTCGAAATGAAGAACCGGTATGATCAGAATGTCCTTATCTGCGCTGTTTCGCGGGATGATAAATCCTATATCCCGGATGGCAACTTCGTCCTGCGGCAGGATGACCGTATTACCCTTTTGGGGTCGCCCGCTGACCTGAACAGTTTTACCAAAGAACTGATCCCTTCCATTCGCAAGGTCAAAAATGTCATGATCGTCGGCGGCAGCCGCATCGCCCACTACCTGTGCGATATGCTCTCGCAGCGCGGCGTCAAGACCAAAATCATCGACTGTGATGAGGTGCGCTGCCGGGAACTCTCGGAACAGCTTCCCGATACCCGTATCATTTATGGCGACGCGCGCGACCGTGAACTCCTTCAGGAAGAGGGCATTGAGCGGATGGACGCTTTCATCTCGCTGACCGGTCTGGATGAGGAAAATATCATCGCGTCGATGTTCGCTTCCTCCTGCGGCGTTCCCAAGGTCATTTCCAAAATCAGCGACCGCGATATGGCAAAAATGGTCGACCGGCTGGGACTGGATATCGTCATTTCGCCCAAGACGCTGACTGCCGACCTGATCGTCCGCTTTGTCCGCTCGATCGCATATGCCGGTAAAAATACCGTCCGGACACTGTATACCATCTCCGGCGGCAATACCGAAGTTATGGAATATTTTGTAGACGGCGACCTCCCGTTCCTGGGGAAACCGCTGTCCGAGCTCCCGATCCGCTCCGGCATCCTGATCGCCTGCGTCATCCGGGACGGCATCCCGCTGATCGCCGGCGGCTCCACCTCCATCTGCCAGGGTGACAACGTCATCGTCGTTGCCCGCAAGGGCAGAATCAAAAGCCTGTCGGATATCGTGTAAGGGGTGGCGCGGATGAACTACAAGGCTGTTTTGAATATCGTATCAAGAATCCTGCTGGTCGAGGCGCTGCTGATGCTGCTGCCGCTGATCGTCTGCCTTATCTATGGTGAAAATCCGGTATGTTTTATCATTCCGATACTGGTTCTTGGGATTATTGGCGGACTGGGCACGATCATGCTCAAAACGGATGACAAGATTTATTCCCGTGAAGGGTTTGTCATCGTCGCGCTCTCCTGGATTTTAATGTCGGTCGGCGGCTGCCTGCCGTTTATGATCTCCGGGTATATCCCCTCTTTCGCCGACGCCTTCTTTGAAACGGTGAGCGGGTTTACTACAACTGGTGCCAGCATCCTGACCGACGTGGAAGCGCTCCCGCAGGGATTATTGTTCTGGCGCAGCTTCACCCACTGGATCGGCGGTATGGGCGTACTGGTCTTTATCATGGCAATCATGCCGCTGACCGGCATCCGCAGCGTCCACCTGATGCGCGCTGAGGTGCCGGGTCCGACCAAGTCCAAGCTGGTGCCCAGGATGAAGGATACCGCTTCCCTGCTCTACCGGATTTATGTCGTGATGACGCTGGTGGAAGTGGTGCTGCTGATGCTGGGCGGCATGAATTTGTTTGACGCGCTGGTGCATTCATTCGGCACTGCCGGTACCGGCGGCTTTTCCAGCAAGGCGCTGAGTGTCGGCGCGTATGACTCGGCTTATTTTGACATCGTGATCGGCGTGTTCATGATGCTGTTCGGCATCAACTTCAGCCTTTACTACCTGTGCCTGATCGGCAATATCAAGACCGCCCTCAAATCGGAGGAGCTGCGCTGGTACCTCGGGTTTATCGGTATCTCGACCGCGGTGATCGCGATCAATATCTCAGGGTTATTCAACGGCGCCGCGCAATGCCTGCGCTACGCCTTCTTCCAGGTCAGTTCGGTTATCACGACGACCGGTTACGCGACTGCTGATTTCAACAGCTGGCCCTCCCTTTCCAAGGCGATCCTGGTCATGCTGATGGTTGTCGGCGGATGCGCCGGCAGTACCGGCGGCGGCGTCAAGGTGTCAAGAGTCATTATCGCGGCAAAATCCATCGTAAGGGAGATGCGCCGGCTGCTCCATCCGAGAGCGGTTGAGTCGGTGAGACTGGATGGTTCCCCGATTGATAAGCGGGATGCACATGCCGCAATGATCTTCCTGTCGGCGTTTTTCTGCCTGTTTGCGGTGCTGTTCCTGATCACAACACTGGACGGCTTCGACCTGACAACCTCCGCAACCGCAGTCCTCGCCTGTATCTCCAATATCGGTCCCGGACTGGAAATGGTCGGTCCGATGGGTTCGTTTGCGGGATTCTCCGATCCGGTCAAAATCGCGCTGTCGTTTGGGATGCTGTTCGGACGGCTGGAAATCTTCCCGATGATGATGCTGTTCGTACCGTCTACCTGGCGCAGAACCTGATAAAATGATACAAAAAGCAGCGGGCTCTCTCCCAATCAGGAGAAGCCCGCTGCTTTTGCACTGTTTAACTTATACCGGCTGGTCCAGCCGCTTGTCACGGGTCAGGTTCTTCATCCAGTCAAACCGGTTGATCTTGACCACCGCGACAAAGCATTTGAGGATCTGGTCACACTTGAGGCAGGCAAAAACGACCCATGCAGGCGCGCCCAGCATCGACGCGATGATCGCCGACGGCAGTACAACTAAGAAAACGAAAATCGTGTCATTCTTGAAGACAAAGCCGATATCGCCGCCCGATTTGACCAATCCAAACAATCCGGCAGCCTGATAGCAGGTTCCGATCATCGTCACCGACAGGACGGTGATAAACTGGCTGGAATAGCTGACCGCTTCGGCGGTGATGCCGGAATACAGCCCGATAAACGGGTTTTTGAGCAGGATGATCACGCCGCCGGTAATCAGCCCCAGACCTAAAAAGAGCAGCTGTACGGTATAGGCGTATTCTTTCATACGCTCTGTTTTTCCGGCGCCGACCGTCTTACCGGTGATGATGCCGACCGCCGAGGACATCCCGTTCATCGTAACGTATGCAAGAGAGTTCATCGTATTGGCAATGCTGGCGGCAGTGATGACGCTGGCAGAAAACCGACCGAGTATCGCGGAATTCGCCAGCATGTTGACGCTCCAGACGATATTGCCGCCGAGCAGCGGCAGCCCGTACCGGATAAAGTCCCGGCGGAGAACCGGGTCGCTGACCAGCAGTTCTTTCAGCTTCAGTCCGAGCTTGCGGTCGATTCGGGTGACATATATCCACATCGTGACCGTCTCGGCGATTCGGGAAATGACCGTCGCGATGGCGGCGCCTGCGATGCCCATCGCCGGGAAGCCGAGTTTTCCGAAGATCAGGATGTAGTTTAAGCTGACGTTTACAACCAGAGAGATCAGCGATA
>CALWWT010000125.1 GCA_944385325.1 uncultured Clostridia bacterium
TGGTGATTTTTCTGACCGGTATCCCGCTGCCGGAAATCCTGGTGGAAACCTGCGACATGGTCGGCAGCATCACCTCGCCGCTGTCGATGCTGGTGCTTGGGTCAACGGTCGCGATGTATCCGCTGGGAGAATCACTGAAGGACCCGCGCTGCTATCTGTTTGCTCTGTTCAGGCTGATCATCATCCCGCTGATCGTTCTGGGTGTTTGCAGGGGATTGCAGATCGATCCGTTTTATACCGGCATCTCCGTCCTTTCCGCTGCAATGCCGGTCGGTTCGATGGTGCTGATGATCGCGAACCAATGCGGACTGGATACCAGGACGATTTCCAGAAATATTCTGGTGACGACAGTTTTGTCGGTGGTTACCATCCCGATCATTTCCACGCTTTTGACAGTATAATCAAAAATCAGACGGCGGAGATTGAAAATCCGTCGTTTTTATTTTATAATAGGTATAACCCCAATCTTGCGACAGGAGGCTGATATTCAATGGAACCAAATCCCGGCTGGCAGCAAAACCCGCAGCGTCCTCCCGATGAGCAACAGCATCGTCAACAATCGGGAGAATGGTCGGGTGTCCATTCCGACCAGCGCGCATATAACCAAAATCCAAATACACCGCCATCACCGGGTGGTTTTGGCGGCGGATGGCAGGTGTTTACCCCTGCGCAGGCTGCAAAATATCAGCTTAAAAAGGGGATCAGGCGGCTGCTTCCGGCAATGCTGATCTTCTTTGTAGCGGAATATGCCGCCCTGTACGGCATCACCTTTCTGATCGACGCGATACTTGCCCAGCGGATCGCGCTGTCGATGACCGGCGCGTTTGAATTCCCGCAGGGAACTTACTACGGTATGCGGTATGGGCTGTATAACCTGCTAACCGGTTATCTGCCGGTCGTGATCGGCGAACTGGCAGCAATACTTTATCTTGCCGGTATCACCCGTATCCCTTTCAAAAAACTGTTCTGCAAAGCACAGCTGCCGCTCGCCCAAAGGCAGCCGGACAAGCCTGTCACGGCTGTCCGGCGCGGAGGTTGGATTTTGTTTGCCGCGCTTGCCGGAATCGGGTTTTCAATGATCGGGCAGCTGCTGGCAATGATCGAGCTTAATTTCCTGTATACCATTAATTTCCCATTCTATACCCCCAGCTTTTCGACCGACGGATACAATATCCTGGATACCGTCCTGATCAATCTGTATGTCTGTATCCTGGGGCCGGTGCTGGAAGAGATCATTTTCAGAGGATTCCTGCTGCGAGGGTTGCAGCGGTTTGGCGTTTCGTTTGCGGCGGTATTTACTGCCATTCTGTTTACAATGTACCATATGAACCTGGTGCAGCTGTTCGTTCCGCTGGTCATGGGTCTGTTCCTTGCCCAGCTGACCATCCGCACCGGTTCGCTTATCCCGGCAATCTGCTGCCATATCCTGAACAATTCCTTTGCGACACTGGCAGACGCGATCATGCCGGCAAGTGATATCTGGTCCTGGGTTTTCCTGATCGTAGAGTGTGCGGTCTTTATCGGGATACTGGGCATCTTCCGGGTCTTTTACGGAAAAGAGTTTTCGCCCATCCTCAAATGGCGGCACCCTGTTTTGTCCCTTCCGGCACAGGTCGGAGCGGCGATGACTACCTGGCCGGTGGTGATCATGATCGTGATCTACGTCGGAACAATCCTTGCAAGTTCGCTGATGACGATGATGGGATACTGACGGGAGGTAACCATGAAAAAAGATGGCTGTCCGCTTTTGACGGAACGCTGGGATCTGCTGGACCGCGACCGGGTCCCGACCGGGAAAACGCTGTGCAGAGGGGAAAAAATACCGGCTGGCATCTGTCATATCGTCGTGGTCGGATGGATCGTCAACCGCAAGGGAGAATTTCTGATTTCCAGACGGTGCCCCGAAAAAACCAGCCCGCTTTTATGGGAGACGACCGGCGGCGCCAAACAGGCTGGCGAAGACAGCCTCAAGGCCGTCATCCGGGAAATAAGGGAGGAAGTAGGAATCGATGTTTCCAAAAACCGCCCGGTATTCCTGGGAAGCCGCCAGCGGCTGGATCGGGTCTATTTTGACTGCTGGATGTTTTTCAAGGATTTCCCGGTCGAATCGGTGACCTTGCAGCAGGGCGAAACCTGTGACGCACGATGGGTAAACGATAAAACCTTTTTGCAGATGATGCAAAACGGACAGGTCACCCGGGCTTCCACCGAATTCTTTCCGCTGATGAAGGGTTGGCGGGATCTGCTTTTTGAAAACGAGGATTTTGCCTCCCTTTCGGGAGAATAAGCTTTCCCGCCGGAACATGGAGTTTCCTGTCCGGCGGGTATTTTTTTAAACCTAACAGGAGGAACGCAAAATGAACACCCAGACCAATACACCTGATCTCTCCGCTGCGCTGCGGGCAGACGCAGACGAAATTATCCGGCAGTCTATCCATGCCGTACTGCCGGATACCGCCGTTGCAAGAGCACTTGACGGAATGGATTTCCCGGGAAAAATCTATCTGGTCGCAATCGGGAAAGCCGCCTGGCAGATGGCAAAGGCTGCGGCCGAGCATCTGCCGCGTCCGGTTGAAAGCGGTATTGTCATTACCAAATACGGGCATATAGGCGGTGAAATTCCCGGATGCAGGCTGTTTGAAGCGGGGCACCCGGTACCTGACCAAAATTCCTTTGACGCTGCACAGGAGGCTGTCAGACTGGCAAAATCCGCAAAAGAAGGCGATACCATCCTGTTTCTGGTGTCCGGCGGCGGAAGCGCGTTGTTTGAACAGCCGCTGATTCCCGGCGATGAATTGCAGGATATCACCGGGCAGCTGCTGGGGAGCGGCGCCGATATCGTCGAAATGAACACCATCCGCAAACGCCTTTCCGGCGTCAAAGGCGGTCGGTTTGCGCTCGCCTGCGCGCCCGCACAGGTATATACCATCGTTTTGTCGGATATTCTGGGCGACCCGCTGGATATGATCGCCTCAGGACCCGCTGTGCCCGACCGCTCCACCTGTGAGGATGCTTTGCGGATTGTGGAAAAATACCGGCTGCGGCTGAGTGACGCGGCTGTCGGCTGCCTGCATAAAGAAACGCCGAAAACCCTTGATAATGTACAAACCGTCATCACCGGCAGTGTAAGAGAGCTTTGCCATGCGGCGAGTCAGGCTGCACGCTCGCTTGGATATACGCCCATCCTGCTGACCGACCGGCTCTGCTGCCAGGCAAAAGAAGCAGGCAGTATGCTCGCTTCCATTCTGAAAACCCATGCACAGGATAGCCGTTCCCTTGCCTTTATCGCAGGCGGTGAAACCGTCGTCCGGCTGACCGGAAAGGGAAAGGGCGGACGCAATCAGGAACTGGCACTCGGAGCAGCCGAAGGAATCGCGGGTATCAAAAACGCCGCCGTATTCAGTGTCGGAAGCGACGGAACCGACGGTCCGACCGATGCCGCAGGCGGTTATGCTGACGGCAGCACTTATCGGAAACTGGCTGAAGCCGGGCTTTCTGTCTATGACGTCCTGGAAAATAACGACGCTTACCACGCACTCCAAAAAACCGGCGGACTGATTATCACCGGTCCTACCGGCACCAATATCAACGATGTGGCAGTTGGGTTATTAAAAGCAGAATAAAATTTTTATCCCGGCTTGCTTTCCTTTCTTTTTGCGCGTATAATAGTCTTGCTGAAAGGTGCGCGGTATCCATTTTTCCGGCTGCGGAAGCGGAAAAACACGTTTCTCCGGGAACGGAAACGCCTGACACGGAACGGCAGCATACTGCATCCCAGTCCCGCAGACTGAAAGCAGGTTCAGTACAGAAAGGAAAACTGAATATGGAAAGAAAAGCTTCTGCATCGACCCTCTCGATGGTACAGCTGGCGCTGTTCTCCGCGATTATCCTTGCAATGGCATTTACCCCGGGGCTTGGGTATATTCCCCTG
>CALWWT010000126.1 GCA_944385325.1 uncultured Clostridia bacterium
AGAAAACTTCAATTCAACCATCTGATAATATATACAGGTTCTATCATAAAAGTTGGGGTAAGCAGACCGCCATTGCCGCACAATCTGCGGCAATGGCTCAGCTTGTCGATAAAATCAATATTTCTGATTTTTGTCCGCCGTTGCCGCTTGCCGCGCCAACGGCTACGTTTTTTTAGGGGTTGCGCGCAAAGCGCGCCCAGGGCATGGTTCGCAACGCGAACCATCCGCCCCTGGACCTGCTGTAAAGTTTTCCACTTCATTTCAGTGTCAAGTGGATGCAAGGTTTACCCCAACTATTGACAAAGAACCTATATACACAACAAAGACCGGCAGTACCGAAAAAAAGGCACTGCCGGTCTTGATTCTGCGGAACAGGGAACCTGTTCCGATTACTTCCGGTTATTATTATTGCGATTGGTCGGACGTGCGCCGGTGCTATTGCCGGGACGTCTGCCGCTGCGCTGCTGGACGTTCGTTCCACGCGGCGCAGGCTGCTTTTGAGGCGGTCTGCGTCCGCTGCTGGTGGATGGACCGCGGTAGCTGGGCGATTTGCGGATATTCGCAGCGTTTCGGGACGGCGTATAACTCCGGGAAGCGTTGGTCCGCGTTTTGCCGGAAAGCCCGGCTCTGCGCGCCGCACGCCGCCGCCGCTGTTTGGCAATATTGATCTGGCGCATGATGAATACCCAGGCGATAAACGCCACAATCAGCGTCAGCATCGTCAGCCAGAACCCGGCTGAGGTGAAAAAGTTCCCGACGCCGCGGCAAAACGCCAGCCAGCTGCTCTTTTTAAGCGATTCCGCCGCGACCAGGTTGACCGTCGCAATCGTCCGGTTTTCCATCCGGATCTCCAACGTGCCCAGCTTGTCCCCTTTATTGATCGGCGCGTCGATCGGCTCTTCCGGCAGATTCGCGATCATCTGGAGCGCTGAGGAGTCAATCGATTTGAGCATCAGACGGTCGACGTCTTCTTCCGGAACCGCGTTGACGATATCCTGCTTGGCACAGAGTGCGACTTTTGCCTGCCCTTTGACGTCGGTCGTCTTGACAATAGTCTGGAACGCCCAGTCGTTAAACGCCCAGTCGTAGAAATTGAGCGCGTCTATATAGCTCAGATTCTGCTCGATCTCGGTGCCTTCCGCATAATAGATCGGCGCGCCCATCGTGATCAGCATATAATTATAGGCATCCTTCGACGCATACGAAACCAGGTTTCGTCCGCTTTCATCGGTCGTACCGGTCTTGATGCCGTGGACATTTTCGTCATAATAGCTGCTGGTGGGGTTCATGATGGTGCAGGTATGGGTGATGGTCCGCTCGTCGTTTTTGTTGGTTGCCGGCATTGTGTAGGAGTAGGTGGTCGAAATCTCCTTGAAGATGTCGTACTGCATCGCGTAGGTCGTGATCCGGTAGATGTCCTTTGCGGTGGTATACTGGTCAGCGTCATGCAGACCGGTCGAGTTGGTAAAATGAGTGTTGGTGCAGCCCAGTTCAGCGGCTTTTGCGTTCATCATCTCGACAAACCCTGCTTCGCTGCCGCCGATATACTCCGCGATAATGCCGGCAGCGTCACAGCCGGAACGCAGCATCAGCGCATACAGCAGGTCGATCATCCGCAGCGTCTCTCCCGGGTACAGCCCGGCGTTGGACGCGCCCAGCCCCCAGAGGTTGTCAAAAACGGTATAGGACGAAGTAACGGTCGTGCCGGTCAGGTCGTCGCAGTTTTCGATCGCCAGCAGACAGGTCATGATCTTGACCAGCGAAGCCGGATACATCATCAGGTCCGCGTTCTTTTCGTAAATGACCGTGCCGGAATCAAGGTTCACCAGATAAACAGCGGTCGAGTTTACCGTAAATCCGGTGTCGACGGTCGAGTCGATTTCACCGGTATCACCTTCACTGCCGCTTGCGTCACCTTCGCCATCGGAAGTTTCGCTGCTTTGCTGCGAAGTGCTGTCGGACGAAGTTTCGGAAGACCCAGCATCAGAAGATGCGGCGTCGGAAGAACTTTCACTTGAAGAGGATGTATTGCCGGAAACGCTTCCGACTGCGAGCGCAGGTGTATAAAAGGCTGTCAGTGCAAGGCTGAATGACAAAACTACCGCTGCAAGACGGCAGGTCAGTGATCGTAGAAATAGAGGTCTGTTCTTCATCTGCAAAATCCTTTCAACAGTTTTCGGGCAGGGCAGTAATCCCGTATCACCTGTGGCTGACGATGTTTCCCATGACATCAAGCCCGTTGCAGGTCACCCTGGAGTCTAATACACCCATTATACCACATCCGTCAGCTTTTGATAAGAGGGTAAAAGTAAATAAAACATTCCCGTACAAAATAAAATTCCCGTACCACACCAAAGTGATACGAGAATTTGTGATGATTTGGATTGGAATCGCGGTGAGCAGAGAGTGTGCGTTGCGCGTGAAGCAGCTTCGCAAGTGTTTTTGGAAAATGAAACTTCACGTTCTGCGTCAGCAGAACTCTTCACTTGGCGTGGGCCAAACTTAACGTTTTGCGCCAGCAAAACACTTCACTCATTTATTGTTCCAGGTGGACTGGTAATGCTCTCTTACCTGGAGCCGGTTGACGGCTCGGGCAAGCATTGCCTGTGCCGAACGATATTCCTGAATGCTGCGTTTCTGCTGGATCGCTTCCTTTGCGGCGTCCGCCTCACGGCGCGCACGGTTGATGTCGATCTCTTCCGGACGCTCTGCCGAGTCGATCAAAATCAGCACTTCGCCGTTCTCGATTTTGACCAGCCCATGCGATACCGCCGCGATCTGCACCGGTTTGCCCGGCTCGGTAAAATGCAGCATCCCGGGAACTACCGCCGCAATCATGTTGCTGTGGTTTGCCAGAATACCATACTGTCCATCCAGCGTCGGTACCGTCAGCGATTCACATTCCCCACGGAAAAAGGGGTGATCCGCGCTCAGAATCTGAACTTTGAAAGGTGTCATTTATTCTCTTCCTTTCTTTTTCAGGACCCGCGGGTCAGGCGTTGTTTTCGGCTTTCAGCGCCTCGGCTTTGCGGATGACGTCGTCCAGCGTGCCGACGTTATAGAACGCTGCTTCCGGATATTCATCCATCTCGCCGTCGATGATCGCCGCAAATCCCCGCAGTGTCTCTTTGAGCGGAACGTAAACACCGGGGATGCCGGTGAACTTCTCTGCAACGTGGGTCGGCTGGGAGAGGAAACGCTGAATCTTACGGGCACGCATGACCGTGTTGCGGTCGTCGTCGCCCAACTCGTCCATACCCAGAATCGCGATGATATCCTGCAATTCCGAGTATTTCTGCAAAATCTCCTGTACCCGGCGGGCGATTTTGTAATGTTCTTCACCGATCAGGTCGGCTTCCAGGATTTGGGAGGAGGATGCCAGCGGGTCGCCCGCCGGATAAATTCCCTGTTCCGAGATTTTACGGCTCAAAAC
>CALWWT010000127.1 GCA_944385325.1 uncultured Clostridia bacterium
CGTTCGAGCGTGGTCGAAGCCGTCGAGTGCTGAGCTCCAGAGGCGTGAACGAATCCCGGCAAACAGGGAGCGCAGGCGCTGCGCCGCTCTGCGCGTCGGTCGAACAGATGGATAGTGTGTGCACACAACCTCTTTACGTCCGAGCGTGGTCGAAGCCGTCGAGTGCTGAGCACCAGAGGCGTGAACGAATCCCGGCAAACAGGGAGCGCAGGCACTGCGCCGCGTTCGCTCAGGTTGTTTCTTTTACGGCCGAGCGGATTGCGAAGCAGGAGCGACCGTCGCGAACAAGTCCGCCCGGACACCGGGCCGCCGCCTTAGCGCCCGGTGCGTTCGACGGAGATGACGCCGCGAATTTTACCGAGTTTCTGACAGATAGTAAGAAGATGTTCCTTACCCTGTGTCGAGATGGTGAGCATGACTTCGGCATTGCCGTTTTTCAGACCTCTTGCGCTGATTTCATGCAGCGGCACCCGCATATTGGCAATCGCCAGCGTGACATCCGCCGCCAGCCCGTCACGGTTGGTCGCGATGATCTGCACGCTGGCTCTGAAATCGATCTGCGCTTCCGGCGCCCAATCGACCCTGATCCAGCGTTCTTTCTGTGCGACGTCTTTAAGGGAAGCCTGCGCGTTGGCGCAATCACGCTTGTGCACCGAAACGCCGTACCCACGGGTAATAAACCCGACAATATCATCACCCGGCAGCGGATTGCAGCATTTTGCCATCTTGACAGGACAGTTGTTGCCGATACCCTCGACAATGACCGGCGCGCCGTTTTTGGTGATAACAGGAGCCTTTTTGAGTTTTTCCAGCTCCCGCTCAGCAAAATTGCTTGCCTGTTTGGCGTAAGCTTCCTTGATACGCGGCATCAGGTGAGAGAGCACCAACCCGCCGTATCCAATCGCCGCGTAAAAATCATCCAGCGACTCTTTATGCTGCCGTCTGACCAGCTCATCCATAAACGCCAGATATTCCTCATCGCTGTCAAAACGGATCTGGTTGCGCTTAAATTCCTGTTCAACAACCGCCTTGCCGGAAGCGATATTTTCTTCTCTGCGTTCCCGTTTAAACCAGCCGCGGATCTTATTTCTTGCCTCGCTGGTTTTAGCGATTTCCAGCCAGCCGCGCTTGGGACCTGTGCCGTTTTTCGCGGTCAGAACTTCAACGATCTCACCCGTTTTCAGTTCATAGCTCAGCGGAACGATACGTCCGTCAACTTTTGCGCCGGTCATCCGGTTGCCGACCGCCGTATGGATCGCGTAGGCAAAGTCAATAATCGTCGAACCGGCAGGCAGGTTTTTGACGTCACCCTTGGGCGTGAATACGAACACGTCCTCCGACGAAAGGTCGGTGCGGATATTCCGCATCAGGTCCTCGCCTTCTGCCTCCTGCTGAGACTCGATGATTTTGCGGATCCATTCCAGCTGCTTATCGCTCTTGACGTCGCCTTTGGAGATACCGGCTTTATACTTCCAGTGCGCGGCAATACCGTATTCAGCGGTATAGTGCATATCCCAAGTACGGATCTGCACCTCAAACGGAACACCATGGTCAAGTACCGAGGTATGCAGCGACTGGTACTGGTTGGGTTTCGGGGTAGAGATATAGTCCTTGAACCGGTTGGGGATAGGCGTAAACATATCGTGGATCAGACCGAGCGCGTTGTAACATTCGGTCGTCGTATCGACAATCAGCCGGACAGCGTAGATATCATAAATTTCCTCAAAGGATTTGCCCTTGACATAAATTTTGCGGTAGATACCGTAGATAGACTTGACCCGTCCTTCAATGTGGGGATGCAGCCCAAACTCGTCAAACCGTTCCAGAATCCGTTCCTGAACATCCCTGATAAACTGTTCCCGCTGATTTTTGTTCATATTCAGCTGGTCTTCGATCTCCTTGTACGCCACCGGGTCGAGGTACCGCAAACCGAGGTCCTCCAGCTCATCCTTCACGCTCCGGATACCGAGCCGGTGGGCGATCGGCGCATAGATTTCCATCGTCTCATGGGATTTACTGCGCTGTTTGTCAGGCGACTGGAACTGCATCGTCCGCATATTGTGCAGCCGGTCGGCGAGTTTGATCAGGATAACCCGGATATCCTCATTCATAGCCAGCAGCATTTTGCGGATGTTTTCCGCCTGCTGTTCCTCTTTGGTCGACAGCGGCATATTGGTCAGCTTGGTAACGCCGCTGACCATGATAGCGACGTCTTCCCCGAAGCTTTTGCGGAGTTCATCCAGCGAAACCGCGGTATCCTCCACCACGTCATGCAGCAGCGCCGCGCAGATACAATCGGTATCCATTCCCATCCCGACCAGGATGATCGCGACCGAAATCGGGTGGGAGATGTACGGGTCGCCGGACTTGCGCACCTGACCGCCATGGGCATTATCTGCCACCTGATAAGCCCGTTCAATTTTCTGTATATCATAATCCTTATCGCTCGCTTTAAGGGCGGCGATCAGGTCGTCATGGGTTTCAATTTTGGTCTGAATCATAACTCTTTCCCCTCTCAAAGCATTCCGAATCAGTTGGCACCAGCCAGCTGACGCAGGATCAAAGACTCCTCCATTTTCACTTTGCCGCTGACAGGTTTCAGCCGCATCACCGAGAAATCAGGCGACAATTCCACCAATCCCATTTCCCGGAAAATATCCAGCGAAAGCCGGTACTTGCAGTAATTGAGTTTCCCGTCCACCGACTGGAGATACAAAAGTTCCGGGCTGCATTCTTTCCCGGCGCCCATCAGCAGCCGGTACAGTGCCCGAAGTTCTTCAATCGCGGGCACACCGATCGCACGGATTTTCTCGCCGACCGGTTCACCGCGCCGCATTTTTTCGTAATAATAAGCGGCATTGAGGTTTTTCTTTTCCTCAAAGCCTGCCGGGCGGATATCCCGCATCCGGATAGAGATGCTTTTGGTATCCCGGAAGGTATTCACCTCCAGGCAAACCAGCAGGTCGATCATACTGCCTTTCGGGTAGATAAACTGTTCCGGCGTCATTCTGAAACAGAGGACAAATACGCTTCTGCCCTCAAACGCCACCCTTAGTTTAATATGTTTACCACCCGACAGCGGTGTTATACCTTCGACCATGCAGTCCCGCATCAGAAAAACCGGCTGCGGGTTGCCTTCCCCGAACGGTTCGAGGCTCTCCAGCAGTTCAACCGCCGAAAGGTCGATATCCGCAGCCCTCAGCCTGCGGTCGATGACCGTCTGCATCACCGGCATCCGGTCGTATCTTGCGGCAGCGTACTGGTTGATCGCCTTACGGAATTTACCGATATTTTCGGTTTTCAGGGTCAGCCCGGCAGCAAGCTTATGACCGCCGAACCTTTCCAGCAGCTGGCGGCAGGCGTACACCGCGTCAAACAGTCCGAAATTGCCGAGGCTCCGCCCAGAACCGACCGCGACTTCACCCTCTTCCGACAGGATAAAGCAGGGCTTGCCGTACATATTCAGCACCCTCGAAGCGACAATACCGACCACGCCGTGGTTCAGTCCCGGAGCCGACAGCACCAGCACCCTGTCAAGCAGCAGCTCGGGATTTTCCGCGATCTGCCGTTCAATTTCCTCAAGGATTCTTTCTTCCTCATCTCTGCGCTGCTGGTTGAGCTGGCAGAGTTTTTCTGCCATCACCCCAGCTTCCTCCTCGTCTTCCGACAGCAGCAGCCTTGCGGCGAGCCTTGCATCGCCCATCCGACCGGCGGCGTTGATCCTGGGGCACAGTCCGAAAGCGATCTTACCGGCGGTGAGTTCTCCCTCATGAAGACCGGCGGCTGTGACCAGTGCCTGTAATCCGGCGCTTTCACTCATCGGCATCAGCTGCATCCCTCTGCGGACGATCAGCCGGTTTTCTTCCACCAGCGGCACCACATCGCCGATCGTACCGATCGCTGCGAGCGACGCGAAACTTTCCATCACCATATCATACCCGCCGCCATCCAGCGCGGCAGTCATCTTCAGTGCGACGCCTGCACCGCAGAGCTGTTTAAATCCGGCATACTCATCCCGATGCGGGTTGACGACAGCGACTGCACGCGGCAGTTCAGGACCCGGCATATGGTGGTCAGTTACAACAACGTCGATCCCCAATTCACCGGCGTATGCGATTTCTTCAATTGCGGAAGTCCCGTTATCGACGGTCACGATCAGCGTAACACCCATTTCATGCAGGTGATCGACCGCGCCGCGGTTCATGCCAAATCCCTCATCCAGCCTGTCCGGGATATAATAGCAGACATCCGCGCCCATTGACTGGAGGTAACCGAACAAAATAGCGGTCGAAGTCACGCCGTCGCAGTCATAATCGCCGTAAACCGCGATTTTTTCGCCCGATTCGATGGCAGCTTCGATTCTGCCGACAGCCTTTTGCATATCGGGCAGCAGAAAGGGGTCTTCCAGTTCACCGTCATCCGACAGCATCGCAGCAACATTCCCAGCGCCGAACCCACGGGCAGCGAGGATATCCGCCAGCAGCGCAGGAATACCCTGTTCCCGCTGCAAAAGGCGGCTTTCCCGCATACGTTCCTCACTCTGAGCGGGATAGATCCATTGGGTAAACGGCATGGTATTTCCTTCCTTTCGGTGACAGATGAAAATTCAAAATAATTATACCATTCCCCGACACATTTTGCAACCCGGTGTCCGGGCGGACTTGTTCGCGCTTGTCCGGGCTAACTGTTTGCCAAAGTGATACCACGCTCCAAATGGTGGCAAACGGGTGCTTCGACCACGGCGCGGAGCCCGCGCTGCCTGTTTGCCAACGTTTTACCACGCCCATAATGCTCAGCACTCGACGGCTTCGACCACGCACCAACGTAAAAAGATTGTGCACACGCACTACCCGGCAATTCGACCGACATGGCAGCATGTCGCCACTGACTACTATCTTCCAGAAAACCGGCATATACTGAACCGATCAATATCCAGAAACGGGTTCAT
>CALWWT010000128.1 GCA_944385325.1 uncultured Clostridia bacterium
AGCTGGTCTTGAAGACATCATTGCTGCAAAGCAGGAACAGCTGGATGCTTGGTTTGCTGAAAACAAATAACCTCCATTTCCTCTTTACAAACCGACCGGAAATACCGGTCGGTTTGTTTTTTTACCGGTTATTCCCTCGCTTCATCCAGATAGCTTGCCTGCAAATCCGCCAGGTGCAGAAGCACTGCCAGCGGTACCTTTTCAAATGCCGCCGATACACTGTTATCACCCGGCTTTGCGTCAAAACCGCCCATATGAAACCGTATCGCAATCGCCTCTTCAAGTGACAGCCGGACAAACCGTTCGATGATAAATACGCTCTTTTCCCCATGTCCATAGGGAATCTGTTCATCGACCGTATAGTACGGTTTTTGTACCCAAACGCCGTTTTCCTTGACATTCCGGGTATCTTCCTTATAAAAATTGACCTTGCACAAATCGTGCAGCAAACCGGTTACTGCAATCGTTTCTTCGGAATATGGACACTCGTCGGGATATTCTGCCGCACACAGTTTTTCCAGCCGCTGGTAAACATGGACACTGTGCTGCATCAGCCCGCCTTTACAGGCGAGGTGAAACCGTGTCGAAGCCGGCGCGGTAAAAAAATCCGCTTTCTCCATCCATTCCAGCAGCCGGTCAGCACCTCTGCGGGTAATTTTCTGCTGAAACAGTGCGATAAATTCCTCTTTGCTGATCATCGCCTTCTCCTTTCAGGCATTATTCGCCGAGGGCATACGCCTTCATCAGCCCATACATCTCCCGAAGCGAGTCGATATGCGTCCGCTCGTAGCCATGGGACGCAAGGCAGCCATGACCGATTGCGGCATGGCGGATATCATAGCCAGCCTGCAAAGCCGGATCGCAGTCGGTACCGTAACCCGGAGTAAATACATCCATCTCGTATTGGATATCGGCTCTTTCGGCAGCATCGATCAATTCACGGGTCAGTTCCAGATGGTATGGGAAACGGGAATCCTTTGCAAAAATGGTCGCCTTATGTTCATCGGAAGTCTGTTCCGGACCAACCGGCGCAATATCCAGTGCGATCAGGTCTTCGGTCTGGGGCGGAATCCAGCTTCCGCCGTGCAGGATCTCCTCATAAAAAGTGAAATACGCAGTGATATTACGGGAAGGCGTAATCTTGTTATCCGACATGTACTTCATCAAGGTCAGCAGTACCGCAGAACATGCCTTATCATCGATAAATCGGGATTTGATAAATCCACCTGCCATCGTAAAATGCGGGTCGAGTGCGATCAGATCGCCAGTACGGATACCCAGCGCCTTTGTGTCCTCAGCCGAATGGACATCCTCATCCAGTACAATACAGATATTCTTATCATAATCGGCAGCAGCGTTATAGACATCCGCAGGCGTTACATGGACACAGGACTGTATCCGCTGTACAGTACCCGAATAAACCCCTTTGCGGGAGTGTACCCGGACATTCTCATGCTCAGCCGCACAGGCGCGCAGTCCGCCAACCGGCACAACTTTCAAAGTTCCGTTCGGGAAGATATGCCGCACCATCAATCCGATATCATCCAGATGTGACAAAAGGCACAAGCTGTTCCCTTCGCCGCCGAGATCACACCAGATGCCGCCTTTTCGCAGTGTCTGCGGCTGATATCCCATCCGCTGCATCTCACCAGCAACATAGTCCTGAATCTCCCGGAACTGTCCGGAAGTGGAGTCGATTGCCAGCAGGTTTTTCAGCTGGGTCAGCATATATTCCTGATCAAACGTTTTCATAAATTCTCTTCCTTTGCTATAAAATCGGCGCACTGCGTCATATATTTAGTATAACTGAATATCTACAAAATAGCAAGCACCTTTCCGGCAATACAACCAACAAAACACCTGTCATTTATCCGGATTTCAGACAAATGGCAGGTGTTCATTCATTTACAGGTATTTATTTTTTCTGACCATAATAAGCATTTGCGCCGTGTTTACGGAGATAATGTTTATCCAGAAGTTCCTGCTGCATCGGTTTGTGGTTGCCCAGCATCTCGGTATGCAGCGCCATCATGGCAACCTCTTCCAGCACAACGGCGTTATGCACCGCATTTTCCGGCGAACTGCCCCAGGTGAACGGTGCATGGCTTGCGACCAGTACCGCAGGCATGTCGTCGGGATTGCGACCCGCAAAGGTTTCGACAATGACCTTGCCGGTATTCAACTCGTATTCACCACCGATTTCCTCAGCGGTCATCAAACGGGTGCAGGGAATCTCTCCGTAAAAATAGTCGCCCTGGGTTGTACCATACGCCGGAATTCCGCGCAGCGACTGGGCAAAAATCGTTGCCCAGCGGGAATGGGTATGGACAACACCCTTGATATTTGGGAAATTGCGGTAGAGTTCCAGATGGGTCGGTGTATCGGACGAAGGGTTCAGATCACCTTCCACCACCTTGCCGGTCGCAAGGTCAACAACTACCATATCAGACGGCTTCATCCCGTCATAGTCCACCCCGGAAGGCTTGATGACAATCAGACCCTTTTCGCGGTCAATGCCGCTGACATTGCCCCAGGTGAAGGTAATCAGCCCATGTGCGGGCAGCAGCAGATTGGCCTTACAGACTTCTTCTTTGAGTTTTTCCAACATTACAAATCAGACTCCTTTACTTGGTTCAGTATAAAGCTGTTCACGAGCACAAACATGATATACCCAAAACCGGCATTTTACCGGCAGAAAGGCACTACTGCTCACCGAATACATAAGCACGGATTGCCCTGGTCACACCGTCGTTGTCATTTGAACCTGCGACAAAACGGGCTTTTTGTTTGATTTCATCCGCGGCGTTCGCCATTGCAAACGACCAGCCGCTCGCCTCAAACTGTCCAAAATCATTATACTGATCGCCGAAAGACATGCATTCTTCCCGATCGATTCCCCACAATTTCTGAAAATACCGCAGACCGCTCCCCTTGTCCACACCACATTTCATGACATCGATAATCTGTAGCCCGGATACGACAAAATTCAGTTCTCCGCCAAGGGCATCCTCCATCTGCTGGCGTACTGAAAAAATGTCCAGCTGGGGAGATATTCGAACCGTCATTTTTGAAATCGGCTCGGTGAGCGAATGAAAATCCGACAGAGAAAATATCCACTGCTGTTCCCTTACAGAGCCCAGCCAGGATTCTCCGCCAAGCAGATAAGTTCCCTTTTCAGTGCAGCAGGAAAGCTGTCCAAACTGCTGGTTATGAACCAGCCGGTCGAGTTTTTCCGCCAGCTCAGGAACAATCTGTTCCACATGAACGACCTTTCCATCGCATACCAGACAGCCGCCATTGTCGCAGATATAATCAATCCGGTCGGCAAGTTCGCCAAAATTAGCCCGAACCGACGGATAGGTGCGTCCACTCGCAGCCAGAAAATGGATCTTCTCTGTTTCCAATCGGTCGAGAACCTCTTCAAAATCCAGCGGAAGCCGGCGATCATCCCAGCTTCCACCAGTCAGCAGTGTTCCATCCATATCGGACGTGATCATCCGAATCATCCTGCCACCTCATTTCAATTATATATTATACCATAATCACAAATGATCGGCAAGACAAAAATATAGTCAGCCACGGAAATCAATTTTGGGAGATCAGGTGGTTTACCGTCCACCTTTCCCGCCTGTTGCGGTGAGAAAGGCTACGTTTTGGGGAAGGTTGCGCGCGGAGCGCACCCAGGGCAGG
>CALWWT010000129.1 GCA_944385325.1 uncultured Clostridia bacterium
TGGCACTGATGGGAAGAGTAAATTGGAATGGTCGTTCCAGAGAGCCGCAGATGGTGGAATTGCGGTACAGATTTCCTTTTGAAGAACATCCCGGAGCTGCTGACCCAAAGGAAAAATTCCTTTCCAAGTAGGCTCAGACGGGAGCGGACCGTTATATCCGATAGATATTGTGTGAGACAGTATTGAGTTGGGATCAATAGATCCAATTTAGGTGGTACCGCGGAAGATAAGTCTTTCGTCCTAAACAAAGGTTGTTTAGGACGAAAGACTTTTTTGTTTTTCCGTCAAAGCCACCAGATAAAGGAAGGATTGAACCGATATGATGAGAAGCGATTACTGCGGCGCGCTCCGAGAAAAAGATGTGGGACGCACCGTCACCGCCGCCGGTTGGGTACAAACCAAACGGGATATGGGCGGCGTCATCTTTATTGACCTTAAAGACCGGGAAGGTACCTTGCAGGTGGTATTTAACCAGCAGCACCTCACCCCGGAGGATTTTGCGGCCGCCGAAAAACTGCGCAGCCAGTCGGTCATTCAGGTGACAGGCAGCATCCGTATCCGATCGGCAGACACCTATAACCCACGTCTTCAGACCGGCACGATCGAACTGATGGCTGAGAAGCTGGTTGTCCTGTCGCAGGCAAGCCAGCTGCCGTTTGAGCTGGACGACAATGTTCAGGTAAGAGAAGACCTGAGGCTTAAATACCGGTATCTCGACCTGAGAAGAAGTTCCCTTTATCAGAACCTCAAAAACCGGCACAAACTCGTTCGGGTAGTAGAAGACTTTCTGGATGAAAAAGGTTTTCTGAACGTTGAAACACCGATGCTGTGTAAATCCACACCGGAAGGCGCAAGAGATTACCTCGTTCCCAGCCGTGTCCATCCCGGCAGCTTTTACGCACTGCCGCAGTCGCCTCAGATTTACAAACAGCTGCTGATGGTGGGCGGCATTGACCGGTATTATCAGATTGCCCGCTGTTTCCGGGATGAAGACCTGCGCGCCGACCGGCAGCCGGAATTTACCCAGGTAGATATGGAAATGTCTTTTGTCGAACAGGAAGACATCTTCCAGCACCTTGAAAGCCTGTTCAAGCACATTATGCGTAAGATGAAGGGGCTGGATAGCAGTGAGCCGTTTGTGCGGATGACCTGGCAGGAAGCAATGGACGTTTACGGCAGTGATAAGCCTGACCTGCGTTTCGGTCTGCCGATTGTTGATTTGACCGATATTGCAAAAGAATGCTGCTTTGCGGTATTCCGCAGGGTGGCAGACTCAGGCGGCGTTGTCCGCGCCATCTGTGTACCGGGCGGCAGCGCTTTTACCCGCTCGACGATTGACGAACTGACCCGGAAAGCTCAGAGCTACGGCGCAGGCGGCATGGCATGGATTGCGTTGCGGCCAGACGGTGAAGTATATTCCATCCTGACCAAATATTTCTCCGAATCGGATATCCAGGCGATTATTCAGGCGGTAGACGCTCATCCGGGCGACTTTATCCTCTTCTGTGCCGACAAACTGGCAACCGTCAGAAAGGTTCTCGGTGCACTCCGGCTGGACCTCGGCGATCTGCTGGGTCTGCGGGACAAAAATGTCTATAAATTCCTGTTTGTCACCGATTTTCCCCAGTTTGAATGGTCGGATGAAGAAAAACGTTGGGTTGCAACCCATCATCCCTTTACAATGCCCTATCCGGAAGATGTCCAGTATCTGCTGACCGACCCAGGGCGTGTACGGGCGCAGGCCTATGACGTGGTTCTCAATGGCATTGAAATGGGCTCCGGTTCCATCCGTATCCATGACCAGCAGGTACAAAAGATTATGTTTGAAGCACTCGGCTTTTCGGAGGAAGAGATCCAGGACCGGTTCGGATTTATGGTCAATGCTTTCCGGTATGGCACGCCGCCTCATGGTGGTTTTGCGTTCGGTCTGGACCGGCTGGTCATGATCTTGTGCGGCGCTGACTCGCTGCGGGATGTCATCGCATTCCCGAAAGTCAAGGACGCATCCTGCCCGATGACCAGCGCGCCTGCCTCCGTCAGCACCGAACAGCTGGAGGTGCTTGGGCTGCTGGAAGGATTTAAACAGGAGCATATCGCTTCCCAGAAACAGAAACGGCAGAATGCCGGACTGATCGACATCGAAAACGTTGCAAACCTCGCACGTCTTTCACTGACCGACGAAGAAAAACGCCGGCTGCCGGATGAGATGGGCAATATCATTGCTTTTGCAAACCAACTGGCTGCAATCGATACCGAAGGGGTACCTGTCACCGCACACGTTGTTCCGATGAAAAATGTTTTCCGGGAAGATATCCCGGCTGAAATCTTCACCAGAGAACAGATGCTGTTCAACGCACCGACAACCGACGGCGTTTATATGACGGTGCCCAAAACGGTGGAATAACGCGACTGATCGAAATATATAGAGGAGAATGGGGAATCAGATTATGAACACCAAACAGATCACCGAGCTTTCACTCTGCCAGCTGAGCGGTTATCTCCAGTCAGGTGAGATCACGGCAGTCGAGGCAGCAAAAGCCTATCTGAACAGGATACGGGAAAAAGATACTTCCATCCATGCTTACCTTTCGGTTCTGGAAGGAGAAGCCATGCAGAAGGCCGCACGGATTGATGACCGGAGATCCC